>DASQLE010000356.1:0-9840 GCA_035630175.1 Beijerinckiaceae bacterium | reverse complement strand
TGATCTACCGCCGCGCCGCCGTCGCACGCGTCAGGAAGGCCTCGACGGTCGGGACCATTCGCTGGACGATCGTCTCGACGCCCTGCGCGGTCGGATGGATCCCGTCGGGCAGGTTCAGCGTTCGCTCGCCAGCGACCCCGTCGAGGAAAAAAGGATACAGCATGAGGCCGTGCTTGGCCGCGAGATCGCGGTAGATGGCGTCGAAGCGCCCCACGTAAGCCGGCCCGAGATTGCGCGACGCATACATGCCGGCGAGAAGAACCGGGATGCCGCGACCCTTGAGCCGTGAGACAATCGTGTCGAGCGCGCGTTGCGTCGCGGCCGGATCGAGGCCGCGCAGCATGTCGTTGGCGCCGAGTTCGAGGATGACGCCGTCGGTGCCGTCCGGCACCGACCAATCGAGCCGATCAAGGCCGCCCGACGCGGTGTCGCCGGAGACGCCGGCATTGACGATCTCGATATTGTGACCGCGCGCCTTGAGCGCCCGCTCGAGCACCGCCGGGAAGGCGGCGCTCTGCGGCAGGCCGTAGCCGGCCGTGAGGCTGTCGCCGAAGGCGACGATCCGGAGCGAGCGGCCCGCCGCGGCCTGCGTCCCGCCTTGCAAAAGGAGACCAGCCATCCCGGCCATCAAGGTCAGCCATGCCAGCCACCGAGCTTGGCGCAGCGCGCCAAACCGCCCATATGACGCCGCGGAGGTGGCCCGCGCGCCGCGTCCGATCCCTGGGAAGTTCATCGGCCACAGATCGGGTGGAACGGAATGAGCGACAAGGCCATCCGGCTGCAAAATCTCGATCTGAGCCTCGGCCGCGGCGCCGCCCGGGTGCATATCCTCAAGACGATCAGCCTCACGATCGGCCGCGGCGAGGCGGTCGGCCTCGTCGGGCCGTCCGGGTCCGGCAAATCGACGCTGCTCATGACGATGGCGGGGCTCGAGCGGCCGGATTCCGGGGAGGTGATCGTCGACGACGTCGACCTTGCCGGGCTTGACGAGGATGCATTGGCCCGCTTCAGGGGGCGCCGCATCGGCATCGTCTTCCAGTCCTTCCACCTCGTGCCGACCATGACGGCGCTCGAGAACGTCGCCCTGCCGCTGGAACTCGCCGACGAGGCCGACGCCTTCGCGCCGGCCGGCGAGGAACTCGGCGCCGTCGGCCTCGGCGAGCGCCTGCACCATTACCCGGCGCAGCTCTCGGGCGGCGAGCAGCAGCGCGTCGCCATCGCCCGCGCGCTCGTCGCCAACCCGGCCATCGTCGTCGCCGACGAGCCGACCGGCAACCTCGACGAGGCGACCGGCGGCTCGATCATCGACCTCCTGTTCGCCCTCAAGCGGGACCGCGGCTCGACCTTGATCCTCGTGACGCACGATCTGGAGCTGGCGCGGCGCTGCGACCGGGTGGTGCGGCTCCGCTCGGGCCGGATCGAGGCCGACACCGCCGCGGCGCAGGTGTAGAGGCAGGTGTAGCGCATGCACGGCACCCTCCCCTCCGCCGACCGGCAGCCCGCCTCGCGCCTGCCCCGTCTCGGCATGCCGCTGATCCTGCGCCTCGCCGCCCGCGAGCTCCGCGGCGGGCTCGGCGGCTTCGGCACCTTCCTCGCCTGCATCGCGCTCGGCGTCGCCGCCATCGCCGGAATCGCGTCCCTGTCGCGCTCCCTCACCGAAGGGCTGACCCGGGAAGGGCGCAAGATCCTCGGCGGCGACATGGCCTTCACCCTCATCCACCGCGAAGCGAACGCGGCGGAGCGGGCCTATTTCGCCGGGCGCGGCGAGTTGTCGTCGATCGCCACCTTGAGGGCCATGGCGGTCGCGGGCGAGAAAGGCTCTGCCCTGGTCGAGGCCAAGGCGGTCGACGCCGCCTATCCGGCGGTCGGCGCGGCCGTGACCGAACCGGCGGCGCCCATCCGCGATCTCCTGGCGGAACGGGACGGCGCCTTCGGCGCGCTTGCCGACCCGGTCCTGCTCACCCGGCTGGGCCTCAAGGTCGGCGACCGCGTCACGGTCGGGCAAGCTGCGTTCGAGCTACGCGCCAGCCTGGTGTCCGAACCCGACAAGATCGGCACCGGCGTCGGCCTCGGGCCGCGCCTTTTGATCTCGCAGGACGCCTTGCGGGCGACGGGGCTGCTTCAGCCCGGCAGCCTCGTGCGCTGGATCTACCGGCTCAACCTGCCGGCGAGCGTCGCCTCCGACGCCGACCTCGAGCGCGTCGCCGCCGAGGCGGCGCAGGCGTTTCCGGAAGCCGGATGGGGCATCCGCTCCCGCGTCAACGCCGACCCGCGCTTCCAGCGCAACATCGAGCGCTTCACCCAGTTCCTGACCCTGGTCGGCTTGACGGCGCTGCTGGTCGGCGGCGTCGGCGTCGCCAACGCCGTGCGCGGCTTCGTCGACCGCAAGCGCGACTCGATCGCCACCCTGAAAAGCCTCGGCGCGCCGGCCGGGCAGGTCGTCGCCATCTACCTGACCCAAGTGATGATCATCGCCCTGGTCGGCATCGCCATCGGGCTCGCGGTCGGGGCGGCGCTGCCGTTCGCCCTGACGCGCATCTTCGGCCACCTCCTGCCGCTGCCGATCGCACCGGCCCTCGCGCCGGCCGAGCTCGGCATCGCCCTCCTCTACGGCGTCCTGACGGCGCTGGTCTTCGCCATCTTTCCGCTCGGGCGGGCGCATGACGTGCCGGTCGCCGGCCTGTTCCGCGACGGTGTCGATCCGGAGCGCCTCTGGCCGCGCCCGCGCTACCTTGTCGTTCTGGCCGTGTCGCTCGCCGGCCTCGTCGCCCTGTCGGTCGCGGCGGCATACGACCGGCGCATCGCCCTGATCTTCGTGGCGGCCGCGGCCGCGGCCTTCGCGCTGCTGCATCTCGTCGCGCTCGGGCTGATGAAACTCGCGCGGCGCCTGCCGCGCCCGCGCCGCGCCGCGCCGCGCATGGCCCTCGCCAACCTGCACCGACCCGGCGCGCTGACGCCGTCCCTCGTCCTCTCGCTCGGTCTCGGCATCACGCTCCTCGTGACGCTCGCGCTGATCGACTCGAACCTGACGCGCCAGCTCACGCGCACCTTGCCGGCGCAAGCGCCGAGCTTCTTCTTCATCGACATCCCGAACGGCGATATCGGCCGCTTCGACGATTTCATGCGCGGGCAGGCCGGGGACGCCAGGATCGAGCGCGTGCCGATGATGCGCGGCCGCCTCGTCTCCCTCAAAGGCGTGCCGGTGGAGCAGATCGAGGCGCAGGAGCAGGTCGCCTGGGTGCTCGACGGCGACCGCGGCATCACCTATGCGGACCAGGTCCCCGAAGGCTCGCAGATCGTCGCCGGCGAATGGTGGCCGGCCGATCACCGGGGGAAACCGCTCGTCTCCTTCGAGCGCGAGGTCGCCGCCGGTCTCGGCCTCGATGTCGGCGACGAGATCCTCGTCAACGTGCTCGGGCGCAACATCGCGGCGACGATCGCCAACCTGCGCCAGGTGGAATGGCGCTCCCTCGGCATCAACTTCGTCATGGTGTTCTCGCCGAACACCTTCGCCGGCGCGCCGCATACGCATCTCGCCACCGTGACCTTCCCGAACGGAGCCGGCACCGTCCGCGAAGCGGCCATCCTCCGGGACACCGCCAAGGCCTTTCCGCTGGTGACGAGCGTGCGCGTGAAGGATGCGCTCGAGGCGGTCAACACGATCGTGGCGCAGCTCGTCACCGCCATCCGCGGCGCCTCGTCGATCGCCCTCGCGGCGAGCCTCCTCGTGCTCGCCGGCGCGCTGGCGGCCGGCCACCGCGCGCGGCTCTATGACGCCGTCGTCCTGAAGACGCTCGGCGCCACGCGTTCCCGGCTGATCGGCGCCTACGCGCTCGAATACGGCGTGCTCGGCCTCGCGACGGCTTTGTTCGGGCTTCTCGCCGGCACGGTGGCGGCCTGGCTGATCGTCACCCGCGTCATGAACCTCGCCTTCACCTTCGAGCCGGCCGGCGCGCTCGTCGCCGCGAGCCTTGCCGTGGTCGCCGCGATCGGCCTCGGGCTTCTCGGCACTTTGCGGATTCTCGGGCAAAAGCCGGCGCCTTACCTGCGTAATTTGTGATCTCTTGCCGCATTATTCCCGATCACTTGCGGGCGCCGCTTCGCAAAGCAGAGTTGCTGGTTAACCCTTTGCCCGGCATTCCCATTATTTCTTCGTTCATCTTGCCAAAGCGTGGCCGCCCTCTTGTGCGGCGGGCCGGAAAATCACATATTGGCGGCAACGCCGCTCGTCGGCGCCGAGGGGTCGCGTGAGCCCTCGAGGGGAACAAACACGCTGAGAGCCACTTTCAGAGAGACTCCCATGCAACCCTATGAACAGAATCGCACCGCCTGGGGCACGACGGCCACCACCAGGACCCAGGTCGATGTCGACCAGGGCCTGCGCGCCTTCATGCTCGGCGTCTACAACAACATGGTGCTCGGCCTCGCCGTCACCGGCCTCGTCGCGCTCGGCACCTTCATGCTGGCGACGACGACCGGCGTGAACGGCCGGATGGCGCTCACCCCGTTCGGGCAGGCGATCTATCTCAGCCCGCTGAAATGGGCCGTGATCCTCGCCCCGCTCGCCTTCGTGTTCTTCTTCTCCTTCCGCTTGGAGCAGATGACCGCGGCGACCGCCCGCACGGTGTTCCTGCTTTTCGCGGCGGTGATGGGACTATCCCTGTCGTCGATCTTCGTGGTCTTCACCGGCCAGTCGATCACGCAGGTGTTCTTCATCACGGCGGCGGCTTTCGGCGCGCTTAGCCTCTACGGCTACACGACGAAGCGCAGCCTGTCCGCGATGGGCTCGTTCCTGATCATGGGCCTGTTCGGCCTGATCATCGCCTCGCTCGTCAACCTGTTCCTGGCCTCGAGCGCGCTCGCCTTCGCCGTCTCGGTGATCGGCGTGCTCGTCTTCGCCGGCCTGACGGCGTGGGACACGCAGCGCCTGAAGGAGATGTACGTCTACGGCAACATGGACGGAGAGGCGGCGTCCAAGACTTCGATCTTCGGGGCCCTGTCGCTCTACCTCAACTTCATCAACATGTTCCAGATGCTCCTGTCGCTCTTTGGAACCCGCAACGAGTAAGCGGCACCCGAGCCGCTGAAACGGAAGCCCCGGCCTCGCGCCGGGGCTTTTTTGTTGCCGATCGCGAGCCGGCCGTTAATCGAGCGTCCTATGGACACGATCATCCGCCCGTCTACGGGTGCGGACCTTGCCGCCATCACCGCCATCTACGCCGACGCCGTTACCTTTGGCACGGCCTCGTTCGAGCTTGAGCCTCCCACGGAACCGGAGATGGCCGGCCGCCGCGCCGCGCTCCTCGAGGGCGGGTTCCCCTATCTCGTCGCCGAGCGCGCCGGCGCCGTGCTCGGCTATGCCTATGCCGGCCCCTACCGTAGCCGGCCGGCCTACCGCTTCACGGTCGAGGATTCGGTTTACGTGGCGCGCCCGGCGCAGGGCCAGGGGGTCGGACGCGCCCTCCTGTCGGCTTTGATCGATGCGGCCGAGGCGCGCGGCTTCCGGCTCATGATCGCGGTCATCGGCGACAAGGAATCGGCCGGCTCCATCCGCCTGCACCGGTCGCTCGGCTTCGCGCCGGTGGGCGTGCTCGAACCGGTCGGCTACAAGCACGGACGCTGGTTGGCGAGCGTCTTGATGCAGCGCGTGCTGGGCGAAGGCGCCTCGACCCCGCCGGCGCAGCTTTAGTTGACGACCTTGAGCGGCCGGTCGAGCACCCGCAGGACGCGCGTCAGATCGTGGCCGCGCTTGAGCACGAGCCCCGAGGCCGCGATCACCGCATAGGCGCCCTGCCGGCGCGCCAGCTTCGGATCCTTCTCGATCCGATACAGCGGAACCTCCGACGTGCGCCGGAAGACGGAGAAGACGGCCTTGTCGCGGGTGAAATCGATGGCGTAGTCGCGCCATTCGGCGGCGGCGACCTTGCGGGCGTAAAGATCGAGAATGGTGCGCAATTCCGCGCGGTTGAAGGACACCTGCCGTTGCGCGGCGGCCGGAAAAGGCACCACCAGGGATGCCGCCCCGCCGCGCAAGGGCTCCGCGATCTCACCGTTGCTCATCGCTCCTCCTGGCTTGTCTCCGCCGAGCCGGATGCCGGCGGAGAAATGGTCTCGCCGCTCCATGATGGGGGGCCGCGGACACGGACGCAAGCCGCTGCGGGCGGTTCCCCTCACGCGTTCGTTAAGACCACCATATTTCTGCCTCACAGGCGCCCAGCGGCAGCCCAACTGCGCCGCGAGATTCGCTCCGTTGCCTCGACGGCCCGGCTGCCCGCTTCGCCGGACACGTCAGCCCCCCAGCCCCCCGTCGATCTGGGACAGCCGGGCCACCCCTCCACCCTGTCGAGCACACGGGCCGCCGCAAGGCGGCCCACTCGCTTTCAAGGCCCCC
Organism: Beijerinckiaceae bacterium; assembly: GCA_035630175.1. Lineage (GTDB taxonomy): Bacteria > Pseudomonadota > Alphaproteobacteria > Rhizobiales > Beijerinckiaceae > JAJKJG01. The sequence goes on along the minus strand of DASQLE010000356.1, from coordinate 3,449 downwards.
TCATCCACACCGGCTTTTGCGGCGCCTTGTTCCTGGCCAGCGCAAGATGCGGACAAGCGGACACCGCTTTTCCGCAGGACATCATGCTCAACTCTTTGGAATCGATCACGTTAGTGCGTTGATTGACTTCAATCGAAACGCATCGTGATCCAGCGCAGCGCGCGCCGCCGCGCCTTGCCGAGACGCCCGACAGGGATCATGGTCGGGCGGCATGCGCCACGTCGCATGCCGTCTCCAATGTGACGGCTTTCGGCTGCCGGGAGGAAGGCATGACGCCATCGAAGGCGAGCGTCGCCAAAGACGCCCCCGCTTCCACGCCCGCTCCCCCGCCGCGCGGCGCCGCGCCGCCGGATTTCGTGGAAGCGCTGTTCGGGCGCGTTCCCCCCGAGGACATCCGCAACTACGCGGGCACGACCCTCGCAGACCTCGCAGCGACCGCTTACGAGCACCTACGCGCGCCGCGACGGGAGGGATCGCCTGACCTGCGGCTCGTCGACGTCGAGATCGAGCGCGGCGAGCGCCGGCGCGAGGTGACGATCATCGAGGTCGTCAACGACAACATGCCCTTCCTGCTCGATTCAACCCTCGCCGAGATCCTCGACCAGGGCTACGAGCCGAAGCTCGTCGCGCATCCGATCTTGGCGCTGGAGCGCAATGCGGCGGGGGCCCTGTCGCGGTTCTACGGGGAGGCGACGGGCCACGATCCGGGCCAGGCAAAGCGCGAAAGCTTCATTCATATCCACCTCGACCGGATCGACGACGAGGCGGCGCGCCTCCGCCTGACCGAGGGGCTGCAGAAGGTCTACGGCGACGTCGCCGTCGCGGTGCGCGATTGGGCCGCCATGCGCGACGCCATCGTCTCGGCGATCCGCGAATACGCCGCCCAGCCGCCGCCGCTGCCGCGCGACGACGTGCGCGAGGCGATCGCCTTCCTGGAATGGCTCGCGGACAACAACTTCACCTTCCTCGGCGTGCGCGAATACCGTTTCCCGGAGGAGGACACGGCCGCCGATCCGATCCAGGAATCCGGCTTAGGGCTCCTTCGCGACCCGACCGTGAGCGTGCTCCGGCGCGGCCGCGAGCTCGTCGTCATGACGCCCGAGCTGCGCGCCTTCCTAGGCCGCCCGCAGGCGCTCATCGTCACCAAGGCGAACGTGAAGTCGCGCGTGCACCGCCGCGTTCACCTCGATTACATCGGCATCAAGCTGTTCCTGCCGAACGGGCGCCTGCGCGGCGAGCTGCGCCTCGTCGGTTTGTTCACGTCCGACGCCTATACGAGCACGCCCGGCTCGGTGCCCTATCTCCGCCTCAAGGTGGCGAAGGTGATCGCCAGAGCCGGCTTCGACCCGAGCAGCCATTCCGGCCGCGCGCTTCTCAACGTGCTCGACACCTATCCGCGCGACGAGCTGTTCCAGATCGACGAGGACACGCTCTACCGCTTCGCCGTCGAGATCATGAACCTGTCGGAGCGGCCGCGCATCCGCGCCCTCGCCCGCATCGATCAATTCGATCGCTTCGTGTCCGTCCTCGTCTTCATCCCCAAGGACCGCTACGATTCCGCCGTCCGCCGCCGCGTCGGCGAGTTCCTGGCGGCCATTTACCACGGCCGCCTGTCGGCCGCTTACCCGGCTTATCCGGAAGGGCTCTTGGCCCGAACCCACTACATTATCGGCCGCGACGAAGGCGCGACGCCGGTTATCGAGCGCGACGTCCTGGAAGACGGCATCGCCGCGATCGCGCGCACGTGGAGCGACCGCCTCGGCGAGGCGCTCGCCGACGGGGTCGGGGGCCGGCGCGCCCGCGCGCTCGCGGCGCGCTACGGCAACGCCTTCAACGCCGCCTATCGCGAAGCCTTCGACGCCGAGCACGCCATCTCCGACATCGAGACGCTGGAGAGCCTGTCCGACGCGCGGCCGCGCGCCGTCGACCTCTACCGGCGCGAGGGCGATCCGCAAGCGCGCATCAACCTGAAGATCTTCTCGCCCGGAGCCAGCCTGCTCCTGTCCGAACGGGTGCCGCTCCTCGAGAATCTCGGCTTCCGCGTCGTCAACGAGCGCACCTACCACGTGACGCCGGCCGGCGCCGATCGGAGCGCCCGCGTCTGGCTGCACGACATGGCGCTGGAGCGGGCCGGTGGCGGCCCCCTCGACATCGCCGCCATCGAGGGCTCGGTCGAGGCGGCGTTGCTGGCCCTGTTCCGCGGCCTCGCCGAATCGGACCCGTTCAACACGCTCGTCCTCGAAGCCGGGCTCGGCTGGCGCGACGTCGCCATGATCCGGGCGATGGCCCGCTACCTGCGTCAGGCCGGGACGGCGTTCACGCAAGGCTACCTCGCGGCCGCCCTCGCGCGCCACGGCGTCATCGCGGCCAGGATCGTGGCGTTGTTCTACGCGCGCTTCGATCCGCGCCGGGACGCGGCGTCGCGTGAGGAAGCCCAGGGCGCCGCCCGCGCCGAGATCGAGGCGCTCCTCCGGGAGGTCACGAGCCTCGAGGACGACCGCATCCTGCGCCGCTTCGTCAACCTCACGGAGGCGGCGGTGCGGACCAACTTCTTCCAGATCGAAGGAAACGGCCAGGCACGCGCCACCATCGCCTTCAAGTTCGATTGCGCGCGGGTCGATGCCCTGCCCCTGCCGCGCCCGCTCGTCGAGATCTTCGTCCATTCGCCGCGCGTCGACGGCTTGCACCTGCGCTTCGGCAAGGTGGCGCGCGGCGGCATCCGCTGGTCCGACCGACCGCAAGATTTCCGCACCGAGGTGCTCGGGCTGGTCAAGGCGCAGCAGGTCAAGAACGCGGTCATCGTCCCGGTCGGCGCCAAGGGCGGGTTCGTCCCGAAGCAGCTGCCGCCCGCCTCCGACCGCCAGGCCTGGCTCGCCGAGGGCGTCGAGAGCTACAAGATCTTCATCCGCACCATGCTGGAGCTGACCGAGACCATCGACGGCGACCGCGTGGTGCCGCCGGCCGACACCGTCCGGCACGACGGCGACGATCCCTATCTCGTGGTCGCGGCGGACAAGGGCACGGCGACGTTCTCGGACATCGCCAACGGGCTGTCGCTGGAGGCAGGTTTCTGGCTCGGCGACGCCTTCGCGTCCGGCGGCAGCCAGGGCTACGACCACAAGAAGATGGGCATCACCGCCCGCGGCGCCTGGGAAGCGGTGAAGCGCCACTTCCGCGAGATGGACATCGACATCCAGTCGCAGCCGGTGCCCGTCGCCGGCGTCGGCGACATGTCGGGCGACGTGTTCGGCAACGGCATGCTGCTGTCGAAGGCGATCAAGCTCGTCGCCGCCTTTGACCACCGCGACATCTTCCTCGATCCCGATCCCGACCCGGAGCGCGCCTGGGCCGAGCGCAAGCGGCTGTTCGATCTGCCGCGCTCCTCCTGGCAGGATTACGACAAGGCGCTGATCTCCGAGGGGGGCGGCATCTTCCCGCGCTCCGCGAAA
>DASQLE010000355.1:0-5329 GCA_035630175.1 Beijerinckiaceae bacterium | reverse complement strand
GGCTCGCCACGAGGCCGACCACGAGGGGCCGCTTCACTGTCTCCAGCCGCGGCGGCAGCGGCACCCCCGGGATCAGCGGCACGTTGGCTGTCTTGACTCCGCGATTGGCCAGATAGATCGAGGTCGGCGTCTTGGACGTGCGGCTGACGCCGAGCAGGAGCACATCCGCCTCCTCGAGGTCGTCCGGCAACTGCCCGTCGTCGTGCAGGAGGGTGAAGTTCATCGCGTCGATGCGCTTGAAATAGTCGGCGTTCAGCATGTGCTGCGCGCCGGGGCGCGCGGTCCATGCGGCGCCGAGATACGACTGAAAGAGATCGTGCACGGGGGAGAGCACAGATAGGTGCGGCGAGCCGGACATGCGGCAAGCGTCCTCGAGGCGCGAGCTCAGATCCGTTTCGACGAGCGTGTAGAGGACGATGCCCGGCGCGGTCTCGATCTCGGAGATGACGCGCTCGAGCTGCGTTGCCGAACGCACGAGCGGATAGACGTGCTCGATGGCCGACACGCCCTCGTATTGCGCCGCCGCTGCGCGCGCCACCGTGATCAGCGTCTCGCCGGTCGAGTCGGACACGAGGTGAAGGTGGAAGTAGCTGCGCACCGCGAGCCCGTGTGTAAGGAGTCGATCACTGTGGATAGATCAGGGCCAACGGCCGGTCCAGCGGAGGGCAACCGCCTCATGGTCAACAAACCGTTGCGGCGGGAGAACGGTACGGAGGAGCTGGGAGAATCCGGGACGGCGCCGGCCGCGAACGGAGGCGGCCGGCGAGACTCCCCTTAACCCTTTGTTAACCTTTGGCCCGTCGCGGCCCGGGTCGCCGCGCCGAAGGACTGGGCGAAGCCGGCGCGGTGTGGACCGGGTGTGGACGGGGTTGCGGCTCCGCTAGTCACGGTCCAAGAGAAACAAGAGAGTCAAAGATTCAAATCTCTTTATTTATTGGGAGAGAGCGTGACCGGTTTGCGCGCCACGAAGCCGCTGTTGCGCGTCCTCGACGGCGAGCCGGTCTGGCCGCTGCCGATCTGGCTGATGCGGCAGGCCGGCCGCTACCTGCCGGAATACCGGGAGGTGCGCGCGGGCGCCGGCTCGTTCCTCGATCTCTGCTACAATCCGTCGCTTGCCGCCGAGGTCACCCTGCAACCGATCCGCCGCTTCGGCTTCGATGCGGCGATCATCTTCTCGGACATCCTCGTCGTCCCGCATGCGCTCGGTCAGGACGTCCGCTTCGTCGAGAACGAAGGGCCCCGGCTGGAGCCTGTCACCTCGCCGGAGGATCTCGGCCGCCTGGCCGGCGAGCTGCCTCTGGGGCGTCTCGCGCCCGTGCTCGAGGCGCTGGAGCGGGTCAAGGGCGCCCTTGCCCGCGAGACGGCTCTGCTTGGCTTCTGCGGCGCGCCCTGGACCGTGGCGAGCTACATGATCGCCGGCAAGGGCACGCCCGATCAGGCGCCGGCGCGCGTCGCCGCCTATCGCGACCCCCCGTTCATGACGGCCCTAATCGACCGGCTCGTCGAGGCCTCGACGGCCTATCTGACGGCCCAGATCGATGCCGGCGCCGATGCCGTGCAGATCTTCGAGAGCTTCGGCGCGGCGCTGCCGCCGGCTTTGTTCCGGCCGCTGTCGCTCGAGCCGATCGGCCGCATCGTGCGCGCCCTAAAGGCGGCGCGGCCGAAGGCCCGGGTCATCGTGTTCGTGCGCGGCGGCGGTCCCAATCTGCGCCAGCTCGTCGAGGCCGGTTTTGCCGATTGCGTCGCCCTCGATTGGACGCTCGATCCCGCGGCCGTGTTGCCCAGCCTGCCGAAGACCCTCGCCACGCAAGGCAACCTCGACCCGCTCGCCCTCGTGGCTGGCGGCGAGGCGCTGGAGCGCGGCATCGACGCGATTCTTCCGGCGGTGCGCGGACGCCCGCACGTCTTCAATCTCGGCCACGGCATCGTGCCGGAAACCCCGATCGCCCATGTCGAGCGCATGCTGGTCAAGGTGCGGAGCGCCTGATGTCAAGAGCTGCTGCCGCCCCACCCATCGCAGTCTCCGAGGAGGTCGTCGATGATCTCGCGCTTGTCCTTGTGAGGCATTTCCTTCTGGCTTTGTGCGCCTACTTGATCCACCAGCTTGCGTGACGATGCTCTACGATTGGCTAAAAGCGTTCCACGTCATCGCGGTGATCGCCTGGATGGCCGGCATGCTCTACCTGCCGCGCCTGTTCGTTTACCACGTCGAAAGCGCCAAGGGCTCGATCCAGTCCGAGACGTTCAAGATCATGGAGCGCCGCCTGCTCAAGGCGATCATCAACCCGGCGATGGGCGTGACCTGGATCCTCGGGCTGGTCCTGATCTGGCAGGGCGGCTGGTGGACGGCCGGCTGGCTGCACGGCAAGGTCCTGCTCGTCGTCATCCTGTCCGGTCTGCACGGCGTTTATGTGCGCCGCCTGCGGGAATTCGCGGAGGACCGCAACACGCGTCCGGCGCGCTACTACCGCATCCTCAACGAGGCGCCGACGGTGCTGATGATCGGTATCGTGGTCCTCGTCATCGTCAAGCCGTTCTGATCGATGCCCCTTCAAAGGGCTTGAGCGCGACCCAGAGACGCATTATATGGGGGGTCTCCCCAGACAGGTTCGCGCCGCGTCGTCGAGTCGATCGTGACTTTGTGCACCCGTATCCGCGGGGCCGCCTGTCCACCCCATTCCTTCCCACGCCTGAGCCGAGCTGCCGCGGCGTATATTCCTAACGAAAGTGTTTCCCATGAGGGAAATCAAGCTCCAAGAGCTTAAGTCCAAATCCCCTACCGAGCTCCTGACCTCGGCCGAGGAGCTGGAGGTCGAGAACGCCAGCATCATGCGCAAGCAGGAGCTGATGTTCGCGATCCTGAAGCAATTCGCCACCCGCGAAGTCGAGATCATCGGCGAAGGCGTCGTCGAGGTCCTGCAGGATGGGTTCGGCTTCCTGCGCTCGCCGGATTCCAATTACCTGCCCGGCCCGGACGACATCTACATCTCGCCGAGCCAGATCCGCCGCTTCGGCCTGCGCACCGGCGACACCGTCGAGGGCCCGATCCGCGGCCCCAAGGAAGGCGAGCGCTATTTCGCCCTGCTCAAGGTCAACACCATCAATTTCGAGGATCCGGAGAAGATCCGGCACAAGGTCCATTTCGACAACCTGACGCCGCTTTACCCGGACGAGCGCATCAAGCTCGAACACGACGACCCGACCAAGAAGGATTATTCCTCCCGGGTCATCGATATCGTCTCGCCGATCGGCAAGGGGCAGCGCGCCCTGATCGTGGCGCCGCCGCGCACCGGCAAGACGGTTCTCCTGCAGAACATCGCCCAATCGGTCACCGCCAACCATCCCGAATGCTACCTCATCGTGTTGCTCATCGACGAGCGGCCCGAGGAGGTCACCGACATGCAGCGCTCGGTGAAAGGCGAGGTGGTGTCGTCCACCTTCGACGAGCCCGCCGCGCGCCACGTCCAGGTCGCCGAGATGGTCATCGAGAAGGCCAAGCGCCTGGTCGAGCACGGCCGCGACGTGGTCATCCTGCTCGATTCGATCACGCGTCTCGGCCGCGCCTACAACACGGTGGTGCCGTCCTCCGGAAAAGTGCTCACCGGCGGCGTCGACGCCAACGCCCTGCAGCGGCCGAAGCGCTTCTTCGGCGCGGCGCGCAACATCGAGGAAGGCGGCTCGCTGACCATCATCGCGACGGCGCTCATCGACACCGGCTCGCGCATGGACGAGGTCATCTTCGAGGAGTTCAAGGGCACCGGCAACTCGGAGATCATCCTCGACCGCAAGGTGTCGGACAAGCGCGTCTTCCCGTCCATCGACATCACCCGTTCCGGCACGCGCAAGGAGGAGCTGCTCGTCGACCGCGACACCCTCAAGAAGATGTATGTGCTGCGGCGGATCCTGAACCCGATGGGCGTCATCGACGCGATCGAGTTCCTGCTCGACAAGCTGCGCCAGACCAAGGGCAACTCCGAGTTCTTCGACTCGATGAATACGTAGCGCTCGGCGGGGGCGTCACGTTTCGCCACCTGTTCAGAATCGGGACCAGCGCGCTCGACGCCGTCAACACTTCGTTGACCATATCGTCATCCTCGGGCGCCGCGGGCGACCCGAGAACCTCGCCCAGGATATGGCGCTTTGCCGTCGTGAGGTCCTCGGCTGTCCGCTGCGCTCCCGCCGAGGATGACGGCTGTCCGGCTTGCGCGCCGGTCGCGGTTTGTATGACATCCGGCCATGACCGACACCATCTTCGCGCCCGCCACGGGCTTCGGCCGGGCAGCCGTCGCGGTCATCCGGATCAGCGGTCCGCAGACGTCCGCCCTTCTGCACGCCATCGCCGGCAATCTGCCGGAACCCCGGCGGCTGTCGCTGCGCCGGTTACGCGATCCGCGCTCGGGCGAGGTGCTGGACCAGGCGCTGGTCGCGTGGGTGCCCGGGCCGAACAGCTTTTCCGGCGAGGACCAGGCGGAGCTGCACCTGCACGGCAGCCTTGCCGTGCGCACGGCGGTGTTGCGGGCGCTCAGTGCCTTCCACGGCTGCCGCGCAGCGGACCCCGGCGAATTCACGCGCCGCGCTTTTATCAACGGCCGGATGGATCTCAGCAGCGTCGAGGGCCTGGCCGATCTGATCGACGCCGAAACGGAAGCGCAGCGGCGCCAGGCCCTCCGTCAGCTTGAAGGAGCTCTCGGCAGCCTTGTCGAGCGCTGGCGCGAGCGGCTCATCGCCGCCCTGGCGCGTCTCGAAGCCGCTCTCGATTTCTCCGACGAGGGCGACGTGCCGGCGCATCTGGAAGCGGAGGCGGGCGCAACGCTCGGCGATCTGCAGCGGGAGATCGCCGCGACATTGTCCGAGGCGCATCGAGGGGAGCGCCTGCGTGAGGGTTTCGTCGTCGTGCTTGCAGGGCCGCCGAATGCCGGCAAGTCGACGCTCCTCAATGCCCTCGCCAAGCGCGACGTGGCGATCGTTTCGGCGGTGCCGGGCACGACCCGCGACGCCATCGAGGTGCGCTGCGACCTTGGCGGATTGCCGGTCACCTTTGTCGACACGGCGGGCTTGCGAGCCTCGGCCGATCCGATCGAGCAGGCCGGCATGCAGCGCACCCGGGCGCGGCTCGGGACCGCCGATCTGACGCTGTGGCTTGTGGCGCCAGACGCCCGTGATGCGGCGCCTGCGGGCGCGGCGGTGGTGACCGTCGCCACCAAGGCCGATCTTTCCGGCGCAGCCGCCGATGCCGAGCTCGCCGTTTCCGCCATGACCGGCGCCGGGCTCGAGGGGCTCCTGCGGCGCATCGGAGATGAAGCGCAGACGGCGCTCGGACAGGGTGACA
>DASQLE010000354.1:0-3783 GCA_035630175.1 Beijerinckiaceae bacterium | reverse complement strand
GTCATGCTCGCGACCGCACGGCTGCAGAACCTGCCGCTGTGAGCGCCGAGCGCGACCTTGGAGCCCGACAGCAATGAAGCAATTGCTCTCCTCATGCTGAGGTGCTCGCCGCAGGCGGGCCGCGAAGCACGCAGGACGCCCATTGAGCGCCGTCTGGAGCATCCTTCGAGGCTCGCTGACGCTCGCACCTCGGGATGAGGAGGGTTTCGTGACAGCTCCTCAGTCTGTCGGCGATATTTTTGCGACTGTTTTCTTGGCGCCGTCCCGGATGAGGCTGGCGAGGGCGCGCGTCACCGGCTCGGCGAAGCGTGCGTCGGCCGGCAGGTCGTCGCCGAAGATTTCGCGGATGCCGAGATAGGCCGGCGCCAGACGCTCGGCGACGAGGCCGGCTTCGCGGCCGATGCGGCCGAGGCGCTCGGCGAGCGGGTCGCGCACGTCGATGGGCGTGCCGCCTTCGTCCACCCCGGCCGCGTAGCGCATCCAGGCGGCGACCGCGAGGGCCAGCCGATCGATCGGCGCTCCTGCGGCAAGGCGCTCGCGCACGGTGCCGAGCAGGCGCTGCGGCAGCTTCTGCGAGCCGTCCATGGCGATCTGCCAGGTGCGATGCTTGAGCGCCGGATTGGCGAAGCGGTCGAGGAGCGAGGCCTTGTAGCCGGCGAGATCGGCGCCGGGCGGCACCGTCAGGGTCGGCGTGACCTCCTGGTCCATGAGCCCGCGCACCAGCCGCGCGAAGGCCGCATCGGCCATCGTTGCGGCGATGGTCTCATGGCCTGCGAGATAGCCGAGATAGGCCAGCGTCGAATGGCTCCCGTTGAGGAGGCGCAGCTTCATCAATTCGTAGGGCGCCACATCGCTCACGAGCTCCGCTCCGGCCTCCTCGAAGCGTGGACGGCCCGACGCGAAGCGATCCTCGATTACCCATTGCGTGAACGGTTCCGTGACGACCGGCCAGGCATCGTCCAGCCCGAGGCGGGCGGCAACAGTGGCGCGGTCCGCGTCGGTGGTCGCCGGCACGATGCGGTCGACCATGGTCGACGGAAAGGCGACTTCGTCCTCGATCCAGCGCCCCAGGTCCTTGTCGCGCAACGCCGCGAAGCGGGTCACGACGCGGCCGACGGTGTGGCCGTTGGCCGGAAGGTTGTCGCAGCAGAGAATCGTGAACGGGGCGGCGCCGGCGGCGCGGCGGCGGCGGAGCGCCTCGACGAGGAAACCCGGGGCGCTGCGCGGGCGCGCCGGGCTCGCGAGATCTGCGACGATGTCCGGGTGATCCTCCTGGAGCGTGCCCGTCGCCGGGTCGTGGCAATAGCCCTTCTCCGTCACCGTGAGGCTGACGATGCGCACGGCCGGATCGCTCATGGCGCGGATCAGCGTCTCCGGTTCCTCGGGCGCGACGAGGAGGCTGCGCAGCGCGCCGACGACGCGCAGGCGCTCGCCGTCGCCGGCGCGTACCGCGAGCGCGTAGAGGCCGTCCTGTGGCGCGAGCGCGTCGCGCGTCTCCGGCGAGCGGAGGCTCGCGCCGCAGATCGCCCAGTCGCGCTCGCCGGCGGCGAGCCGATCGTCGACATAGACAGCCTGATGGGCACGGTGGAAGGCGCCGACGCCGAGATGCACGATGCCGACGCGCACGGAGCCGAGATCATATCGCGGACGCTCGATGCCGGGCGGGAGGCTTGCAAGGGCGGAAAGGGCGAGCCGCATCGTCAGTGTGCCGGTTCTTGCTTGGCGCGCGCCACGATCTGCGTCGGGTTGACGAAGCGGAGCGCGATGAGAAGCCAGACGAGCGTCGTCACCATGTAGATCACCGCCATGGCGTCGATCGACTGCACGGCGCGCACGCCGGCGGCGAAGACCGCGTAGTAGAGCGCGACGACCAGAGTCTGGCTGGTCGGCCCCGCCGTCAGGAAGGTCAGTTCGAACATGGCGAGCGTGCGGACGAGAACGAGTAGCAGCGCCGCCAGGATGCCCGGCAGGAGCAAGGGCAGGAGCACGTGGATGAAGAGCCGAAAGGTGCCGGCGCCGAACACCCGCGCCGCCGCTTCGATGCGCGGATCGATCTGCTCGATGAACGGGATCATCACCAGGATGACGAACGGCACCGTCGGCACGAGGTTGGCGATGACGACGCCCGACATGCTGCCGGCGAGCCCGGCGCGGTAAAGCACGGTGGCGAGCGGGATGCCGAAGGTGATCGGCGGCACGAGAAGGGGCAGCAGGAAGAGCAGCATGACGAGGCGCTTGCCCGGGAACTCACGCCGCGCGAGCGCGTAGGCGGCGGGCACGCCGATCAAACCGGAGAAGGCGACCACCAGGAACGCCATCTGGAAGGTGACGATAAGGATGTCGTCGAGCTGGAACTCGCTCCAGGCGGCGCTGTACCAGCGCGTCGTCCAGCCGCTCGGCAGCCAGGTGCCGAGCCAGCGCGTCGCGAAGGAGCTCGTGACCACGGCGGCGATCATGCCGAACAGGTTGAGGACGAAGAAGCCGACCAGCGCCCACACCGCAATCGCCCACAGCCGCGCCCCGATGCCCGTGCCGCGGACCATGTCAGCCCTTCCCGCCGCCGGCCGGGCCGCGATACAGGAGCCCGCGCGAGGCGAGCACCGCGACGACGATGGCGAGCTGCACGAAGGCCATGATCAAGGCGATGGCCGAGGCCATGGAGTAATCGTATTCCTCGAAGGCGGCCGTGTAGGCGGCGATCGAGATGACGCGCGTCGGCCCGGCCGGCGCGCCGAGCAGCACCGCCGAGGGAAACACGGAAAACGCCTGCACGAAGGACAGGCAGAAGGTGATGGCGAGGCCGGGCAGGAGCAGCGGCCAGAGGACATGGACGAAGCGCTGCCACGGGCGCGCGCCCAGGGTCGCCGCCGCCTGCTCGAGCGCCGGATCGATGCCGGTCAGATACGAGAGCGTCAGGAGAAACGTGAACGGAAAGCCGGTGATGAGGAGCGACAGGAACACGCCCCAGTAATTGTGGACGAGCTTGAGGGGCTCCGAAATCAGGCCGAATGTGAGGAGCGTGCGGTTCAGCCAGCCCTGCGGGCCGAGATAGTTGAGCAGCCCCTCCGCCACCAGCACGGTGCCGAGGGTGATCGGCACGACCAGGATGGTGGTGAGGATGCGCTGCCGCTTCATGCTGCGCACGCGGAAAGCGATCGGCACGGCGAGCGCCAGGTTGAGGAGCGTCACCGGCAGCGCCAGCCACAGCGTCGTGGCGATGGTGCCGTACAGGAAGCTGTCCGAGAAGAAGCGCGTGTAATTGGCGAGAACCGGGCCGGTCTTCGGCTGCAGGGACAGCCAGAAGCCGTAGACGAACGGGTAGATGAACAGCGCCAGGACGAACAGCACGGCCGGCACGACGAGAAGCGTCAGGCTGTCGAGCCCGCGCGCCGCAAGGCGCTGCGACAGCGGCCGCCCGTCGCGCATCGCGACGAAGGCGCTCACGGCCGGCCTCCTGAGAAGACGAGCACGCGGTCCGGGTCGGCGCCGAGATGCACGGCCTCGCCGGGCGTAAGGCGCCCGTCGGCCCGGAAGGACAGGTCGATGCCGTCCTGCGTGCGGCCGAAGCCGACGAACTCGCGGCCGCGGAACTCGCTCGCTGCGACCGTCGCGACGAGGCCGCCGTTGCCGGCCGGGACCGGGTGCAGGTCGTCGGGCCGGATGGCGACCACGGCCGCGTCGCCCACGGCGACCGGCTCGCGGATGCGGCCGGCGACGCGCGCGTGGCCGACATCGACGACGGCGCCGCCTTGCGTGAGCGACACGACGCGGCCGGCGACCTGG
>DASQLE010000353.1:0-2672 GCA_035630175.1 Beijerinckiaceae bacterium | reverse complement strand
GTAGGCGTCCTCGCGCGAGACGCCCTTCTGCGTCAGCGCCAGCATGACGCGCTGCGAATGCACGAGGCCGCCGAGGCGATCGAGGTTGCGGCGCATGGCCTCCGGATAGACCAGGAGCTTGTCGATCAGGCCGGTGAGCCGGACGAGGGCGAAGTCGAGGGTGACGGTGGCGTCGGGGCCGATCATGCGTTCGACCGACGAATGCGAGATGTCGCGCTCGTGCCAGAGGGCGACGTTCTCGAGCGCCGGCACCGCGTAGGCGCGCACCATGCGGGCGAGGCCGGTGAGGTTCTCGCTGAGCACCGGATTGCGCTTATGCGGCATCGCCGAGGAGCCCTTCTGGCCTTCGGAGAAGAACTCCTCCGCTTCCAGCACCTCGCTGCGCTGCAGGTGGCGGATCTCGGTCGCCAGCCGCTCGATGGACGAGGCGACCACCGCGAGCGTCGCGAAGAACATGGCATGGCGGTCGCGCGGAATCACCTGCGTCGAGACCGGCTCGACGGCGAGCCCCATCTTCTCGGCGACGTATTCCTCGACGCGCGGGTCGATATTGGCGAAGGTCCCGACCGCTCCCGAGATGGCGCAGGTCGACACCTCGCGCTGCGCCTCGATGAGCCGGATCTTGCAGCGCTCGAACTCGGCATAGGCCCCCGCCAGCTTGAGCCCGAAGGTGGTCGGCTCGGCGTGGATGCCGTGCGAGCGCCCGATGGTCGGCGTGTATTTGTGCTCGACCGCCCGACGCTTGAGGGCCGCCAGCAGCTCGTCGATGTCGCGGAGGAGGATGTCGGAGGCGCGCACGAGCTGCACGTTGAAACAGGTGTCGAGCACGTCGGACGACGTCATGCCCTGGTGCACGAAGCGCGCCTCCGGGCCGACGATCTCGGCGAGGTGCGTGAGGAAGGCGATGACGTCGTGCTTCACCTCGCGCTCGATGGCGTCGATGCGCTCGGCGTCGAACGTGGCGCCGGCGCCTTTTTGCCAGATCGCCTCCGCGGCCTCGCGCGGCACCGCGCCGAGTTCGGCGAGCGCTGTCGTGGCATGCGCCTCGATCTCGAACCAGATGCGGAACTTCGTCTGCGGCGACCAGATGGCGACCATCTCGGGCCGGCTGTAGCGGGGGATCATCGGCTTGGCTCTTGCGTGCTAGACCCAGCGCCCGACCGCGGCTTCGGCCGCTTGCCGGATGGCGCTGATATTGTCCGCGTAAGCGCCGCCGCGGAACACCGCTGAGCCGGCGACGAGGACGTTGGCCCCCGCCTTGACGACGAGCGGCGCCGTTTCCGGCGTGACGCCGCCGTCGATCTCGATATCGACGTCGCGGCCGCCGACCATGGCCCGGATGCGCCGCACCTTCTCGCACACGGACGGGATGAAGGCTTGGCCGCCGAAGCCCGGATTGACGGTCATGCACAGGATGAGGTCGACCGCATCGAGGACCGGCTCGAGCGCGCTCTCGGGCGTGCCGGGATTGAGCACGATTCCGGGCCGCTTGCCGAGCGCGCGGATCGTCTGCAGGGAACGATGCAGGTGCGGTCCCGCCTCCGGGTGCAGGCTGATGAGGTCGGCGCCGGCCGCCGCGAAAGCCTCGAGATAGGGATCGGCCGGGGCGATCATCAGGTGCACGTCGAACGGCTTGCCGGAATGCGGCCGCAGAGCCTTCACCACGTCCGGCCCGAGGGTGATGTTCGGCACGAAATGGCCGTCCATCACGTCGATATGGATCCAGTCGGCGCCGGCCTCGTCCACCGCGCGCACCTCGGCGCCGAGCCGGGCGAAGTCGGCCGAAAGGATGGACGGAGCGATGCGGATCGGGCGGGTCATGGGCCAGCGGGACGGAATAAACCGGGCGGTAACACGCGCTGCCCGGGGTCGCAACGCCGATCCCCGAACGGTTTCCGCGAGAGGCTGCCCTCGGTGAACCCTCTCGGGGGCCCCCGGCCGTTGGTTCCCAAGGCCGGTAAAAATATTCCAAGCGTGGCCGTGGAACGAGCTCGGCCGTTTCCGCATTCTCCCTGCAAGTCAAGACCTTTTCGCACGTGCGGAGCCGCACCGCCACCGATCGAGCCAGGCGCGATCGTCCGGGCAGCGGCGGCCCACGAAGGGCCTTTCAGGGGAACACAGAACATGACCCGCGCTTCGACACTCGTGACCCTCGCCATCCTGTCGTCGGTGCTCGCCCCGGTCGTCGTGAAGGCGACCGGCGTCAACGAGGCCCCCGCTGTCCAGGGCGCCAAGGTCGAGACGGCCGCAATGACGACGCCTGCCGGCGGCGCCGAGGCGCCGGCCTGCACCCGTCGGGTTAAGGTGGTCTATGCCGGCTACGGCGAGGCCCATGCCGCCGCCTGCGCTGTGACCGCCGACGTTCGTCGCTGAGTTCCCCCCTCCTGGATGGCCGCAGGCGCGCCGAATGGCGCGCCTCTTCTTTGACCCGCCGCCGCTCGCGATCTAACACCGCCGGCGACCTAGATCGCAATGCGTTTCGATTGGTCAATCCAAACGCATGAATGTGATCGTTTCCAAGGAGTTGAGCATGCCGTGGCCCGAAAGGTGCTTGCCACTTTTCTGCAGCATGCGCTGAGGCTTCGGTGTGGCGCTGCGCGCGATCCTGTTCGACAAGGACGGCACTCTCATCGATTTCGATGCGACCTGGGGCCCCGCGGCCTACGAGGTCA
>DASQLE010000352.1:0-6019 GCA_035630175.1 Beijerinckiaceae bacterium | reverse complement strand
GAGGCGTGCTGCGCCGAGCGACTGCTGCACGGGATAAGACCAGAAGGGCGGCTCCATATAGGGAAGCTTGTCTTGCGTCGCCGCGGCTTCGGCAAAGAGCTGAGCCGCCCGATCGTGGTTGCCGGCGGCTTGCGCGATGCGCGCCTCGACGATCCGTTCGGCAATGGCGAGCACGTCCGGACCGGGCACGCCCTTCTCGGGCAGAGCCGCGATCCCGGGTGTCCGCGCCAGCTCGCCGATGGCGACGATTTCCGCCTGTGCCCCTTCGGCCTTGCCTTGCCGTGCGAAGGCCACCCCGCGCGCGTAGTGCCACATCGCCCGGATAAACGGAAAGTCGTCGCCGGGAGGGGGCAGCGCCAGCACCGTTGCGGCCGGAGAGAAGCGCGCATGCGCGGCGTAGGGCGCCGCCGCGATCGGCTGCGTCCACGGCACGTCGCGCTTGGCGCGATCGGTCACGATCGTGGCGAGTTTCTCGGCCGCTCTGAGGGCCGTGTCGCCGTCACCGCCCATGAGCGCCGACGCCAGGATGAAATGCACGTTGTGGGCGAAGTAGCCTTGCGAATAGAGCAGGCTCGCGCCGCCCTTGCCGAGCTGTGCTTCGTCCGCCGCGGCGGCGCGGAGATTGGCGTCGAGGCTCTCGCGCCAGCGGCCGATGCGGTACCAGATGTGGCTCGGCATGTGCACGAGGTGGCCGGCGCCGGGCACCAGGCCCTCGAGCCGGGCCGCGTGCGGCGCGGCCCGCTCGGGTCGGTCCGACGCCTCGACGGCGTGGATGTAGAGATGGATCGCGCCGGGGTGATCGGCATTGGCGGCGAGCGGACCGTGCTGCCGGTCGCCGAGCACCCCTTCGATGAGGGCGACCATCCGGTCCGTCGCGCCTTTCGGCGTGCGCCCGCCGTCGCTCCAGTAATCCCACGGGCTGAGGTTCATCAGGGCGTCGGCCGTGAGCAGCGCCACGTCGGCGTCCTCAGGGAAGCGCGCCTGCACGGCTTCCATGGCGGCCGCATAGGCCCCGTTGAGCGTCGCCCTGTCGGCTTGCGGGTCGGGCGAATAGCGGCGCGACAAGGCCTCGATCAGCGCCGCGCGGATGTCGTCCGTGCCGTCGACGAGCCGGCGCGCTTCGGCCAGGACGGCCACCGCGCGCGCGTTGGCGTCGGGCTCGATCGGATAGTTGATGTGCGGTCCGAGCACCCAGGCCTCGCCCCAGAGGCACAGGGCGCAGGTCGGATCGAGCGCTTGCGCGGCCCGGAAGGACCGGGCCGCCTCGGCGTGATTGAAGGACCACGCGAGCCGGTAGGCTTGATCGAAATACGCCTTCGCGTCCGGCTTGGCCGTAGCGGCGACGGACCAGGTCAGCTTGCCGAGATTGTCGGCAAGGGGCGGCTTCTCTTCGGCGCTCGGCGCGGCCGCCCCGCGCGGCAGATCACGCGCATAGGCCCCGAGTTCATTGCCCTTGGCCGGCGTCGGCAGCGCTTGCGGCTGAGCTTGCGCCACCATGCGGCCATGGCCGGAATGCTGTCCACCCATGGTCAAGCCGTGCAGAAGGCGCACTCGCGGGCTGTCGTGTCCGCCGAGCGGACACGCGCCGACTGGATGTCCTGCCGCGAGCAGCAGGGCCGCCGCTGCCGTGGTGCCGAGGAGAACGACGCGCTTCGTCGCACGCGAATGCCGAAGAGACGGAAAGACCATTGTGCTTCTCCCACTCGTGGGTTGGTCAAGGCCAGGTGCTGGCACCGCCGGGACGGACGGAAGCATCGCGGGCTTGGCGGGAGAACCGCTCACAGGCGGAAGTCCTGATACGGCCCGGTGCGTGCAGCGCAGAGAACGTCACCGGCAGGCCGAACCTGATCCTCGTCCGGCCATTGCGGCTAGGACCGCCTCTGCAACCGGCGCGCGGTTGTTGCCTGTGACGGCTAACGCTTATAAGCCTCGCGTTTCGGCTTTATTTCGCGTCAGGGCCGAAATGGTTTCGCGCGAACCCTCGCGCCATGCATCCCCGTGTCCGCTTCATGTCGGGTGCATGCGAGCACGACCAGGATGGTGCATGCACAAGCAATCGATCGAGACTTGGGAGCACGAGCATGTCTTCCTCGGCGTGAGCCACGACCGCAATGCGCGGCGCACCTGGCTCGTCGTCGGGCTGACGGCGATCATGATGGTGGCCGAGATCGTCGCCGGCACGATCTTCGGGTCGATGGCGCTGGTGGCCGACGGGTGGCACATGTCGACTCACGCGGCCGCCCTCGGCATCTCGGCCCTTGCCTACGACTTCGCCCGCCGCTACGCCCGCGATCCCCGCTTTTCGTACGGCACCGGCAAGTTCGGCGAACTCGCCGCGTTCTCGAGCGCCTTGATCCTGGCGCTGATCGCGCTCCTGATCGGCTACGAGTCGGTCGTGCGCCTGCTCTCGCCGGTCACCATCCGCTTCGAGGAGGCGATCGTCGTGGCGATCCTCGGCCTCGGCGTGAACCTCCTGAGCGCCTGGCTGCTCTTCGATCCCCAGCACGGACATGGGCACGACCATGGCGCCGGCGTCGATCGCCGTGGTCATGCGGCACGACGGCATGATGCGCATGACCAACGACACCATGGGAATCATGGACTGCAGAACCATCATCACGGCCCCTCGGACAGCGATGATCACGGCAGTCACGACACCAATCTGCGGGCTGCCTACCTGCACGTGCTCGCCGATGCCCTGACCTCCGTGCTCGCCATCGCGGCGCTGCTCGGCGGCCGGCTGTTCGGCTGGAGCGCGCTCGATCCGGCGATGGGCATCGTCGGCGCGATCGTCATCGCGCTGTGGTCGTTGGGGCTGCTGCGCGGCGCGGGCGCCGCCCTCCTCGACGTCGTGCCCGATCGGAGCCTCGAAGGCGCCGTGCGCGGCCGCCTCGAGATCGACGGCGACCGTGTCTCGGATTTGCACCTATGGCGCCTCGGGCCGGGGCACACCGGGGTCACTGTGTCCGTCGTGACGTCCGATCCGAAGCCGCCCGCCGCCTACAAGGAGCGTCTCGCCGGACTGCCCGGCCTGTCGCACGTCACCGTCGAGGTCCACCCCTGCATCCACGAGGCGGTGCCTCACCGCGACGAAGCGCTATCCTGATCGCGGCTATTGCGTTTGGTGAGAGCTGCCACCGTGACGCGGCGGAGGATCAGCGGTCGCGCCAGTCATACGGGTTGCCGGCGGCGCTTTGCGGTGTCGCATGACCCGGTTGCATGCGCTGCAGGTCGGCGGCGCGAGCGGCGATCCAATTGGCGTGGTCGGCCACGGGCGTCACGGCGGTGAGACCGCCGCAGGCGGTGCGTTGCCGCGACGCCATGGCGCCGCTCGACCAGGAGACGATGCCGACGAGCTGATAGCCGCCGGGGCCGCCGCGCACGATCGGTCCGCCCGAGTCGCCTCGACAGGCGCCGGCGCCGGGCGTGCGCGCAAGGCGCTGTCCGTCGACAACGACGTCGACACGGTTGGCGACCTGCAGGGTGCCGAGCGACACGACCTGGGTTTGGCGCAGCACGCGCGCAGTCGCCTTCTGGTTCTCGGCCTCGACGCCGAAGCCGGCGATCGCGACCGGCTCGCCGCGTCCGGCGCGGCCGGCGCTGCGCGGATCGAGCGGCGTAAACTCGCCGTTGAGCGGCTGCTCGAGCTTGATCAGGGCGAGGTCGACGCCCGGCTGCGTGCGCGGGGTGGTGCCGGCGACGAAGGCCGGGTGCATGGCCGCCGCGATCGCCCGCACCGCGTATTGGCGGAAGCGGCGGTCGACTACGACGACCCGATAGGAGGCCCGCTCGTCGACGCAATGAGCGGCCGTGAGAACGAGATCGGGCGCGATCACCGCGCCCGAGCACATCTCGCCGGTGGAGCTTTCCACCCGGACCACGGACTTGCGCAAGCCGTTCGGGTTGCGCACGACCTCGCCGCGCATGATGGCGAAAGCCGGCGACGAGCCGGCTGCGAGGCCAGCGGCGAGAAGAAGCGAAGAGACGATGAGGCGCATGGTTTGACCTTGGACCGGCTTTCAAATCGGCACAATAGGGAATGCCCGGTAAGAATAATGCGCGGCGGCGCGTATGGGTCCAGCCGAATCGCCTTGGCCCATATCGTCCCTTAGGTCTTCGTTAACAGGACTTCTGCATTACTGACAGCGCGCAGGTCATGCGCATGCATACGCCACGGAGCTTCGGGGTCACCGAAGTCTGAATGAGGGGAACCTACATGGCAACTGCTAGGAAAGCCGCGAAGAAGCCGGCTAAGAAGACCTCGGCCCGCAAGCCGGTCGCCAAGAAGACCATGGCCCGCAAGCCGGCCAAGAAGGCCTCGGCCGGCAAGACGGCTGCGAAGAAGCGCTGAGCTTCTCGCGTCTTACAAACGCCCCGGGCCCGCGGCTCCGGGGCGTTTTTCTTTGCGTCGGCATCGCCTCTCCCGGACAGGCCGCGTCACTGCCACCGCGCGCTCCGTCCCCATCCCTGCAGCGTCGCATCGATCCAGGCGCGCTGCGGGCCCAGCAGAACGCCTTGCGAGTACTCGCCGCAACTGCGCCCCTTCGCCCCCGTCGCCCAGGTCGCGACCGCGAGAACGGCGGCGCCGCCGCTCAGCGTGATCGGCCCGCCGGAATCGCCCTCGCAGAGGCCGCTGCTGCCCTCCAGCGGTTTCGCCCAAACGAGGATGCGGCTCGGTCCGTAGGGTTCGACGAGCGCGAGCCGCACCGAGCGGAACGTGCCGGTCGACGGAGCATCGCCCTCGCGCGCGACGCCGTAGCCGGCGAACATGAGCGTCGATCCGCTCGGCGCCGCCGAGGCCGACAGACTTGCCGTCTGAAATCGCGCGGGCAGCGGCTCGGGCAGACGCACAAGCGCGAGATCGATCGATCTCCGCCGGGCTTCGATGGCTTTGGCATCATAACCGGGATGCACCGCTCTCGCCTGCGGAGGGATGAGAACCGGCCCGCCGCTCTCGTCGCGGAAATGCACCCGATGCTCGCTCGCGCCGGCCACGCAATGCGCTGCGGTCAGCAGCGCATCGGGCGCGACGACGACGGCGCTGCACATGCCGCCCTTGGACGACAGCACCATGACGGTGGCGCGCGACAGCGGCCCTCCATCGGTCGCGCCGCCGACGATAGCGCGCGCGGGCGGGAGCGAGATCGCCAGGAACATCGCAGCAGCGGCGATCCGCAAGGTCGAAGCCAAGACCGTCATCGTGAACCTGTCGCATCACGCGGCACGTCGATCGCACCAGCCCGTCGTCTCTCGGAAGAAACGAATGCCATCACGGCGACGCTCCGCAAGAACCGATACTCACCGCCGGCCCTGCCGTCGAGCCCGATGTCTCAGCCGCATCGCGATCGGCCGACAAGCGCCGCCGCTAAGCTGCGCCGTCCGGCGCATGATCACGATGCGTTTTAACTGAAACAATCAAAACCTTTGAACGGGATCGATTCGAAAAAGTTCAGCATGATGTCTCTCCGAAAACTTGCGCCCGAATTTGATCCGGCCGTGGTTCCATCCTCGGATCCAGTCCGAGGACATGCTTTTCGGCATCATGCTTTACGCACCGTGCAGTATGCCTGCGATCTCGTCCTTGAGGCGCACCCGCCGGCGCTTGAGTTCCTCTTCCACATCATCCGAGGTCGGCTCAACGCGGGTCTCCATGCGGTAGATGCTGCGGTTGACCTCGTCATACTCCTCGGCGAGCCGCGCGAAATGCCCGTTCGAGGTCTTGAGCTCGGTGATGCGGTCGCGCTCGTCCGGGAACTCCTCGGCAAGGTCATGCGGGGTGTTGCTCATTCGAACCCTCCTGTCCGCCGGCCGTCCGGTCAGCGCGCCCTTGCCGCTTCGGTTCGCCGCGGCTCGCGAGAATGCTCGTATAACCCCTTTAGAGGGTTCGCGAGGCGCCGTCCCGCGCAGTATGGTGGCGCGCGGGAACCCGTAGCCGCGGCGCTGGTTTGCCCGAGGAGGAAGCATTCACGCCCCGTTCACTGCGATGCCGTCACCGTCGAATATGCGCTCGTTTCTGATC
>DASQLE010000351.1:0-12115 GCA_035630175.1 Beijerinckiaceae bacterium | reverse complement strand
TCCGCGTTGCAAGGCCGCATGGGCGGGGCCCTCCACGCCCTTGCGCTGACCACGGTGGCGGCTGAAAATTGATCGATGAACCCGGCGCCTTGACCGCCGGCGAGCAGGAGCAACCCATGACCGATGCCAACCAGGCCATCGACAACGAAGTCAAATCCAACGACGTCGTGCTTTTCATGAAGGGCACGCCGCAATTCCCGATGTGTGGCTTCTCGAGCCAGGTGGTGCAAATCCTGGATTACCTCGGCGTCCCCTATAAGGGCATCAACGTCCTCGAGGACGAGAGCATCCGCCAGGGCGTCAAGGATTATTCCAACTGGCCGACGGTGCCGCAGCTCTATGTCAAGGGCGAGTTCGTCGGCGGCTGCGACATCGCCCGGGAGATGTTCCAGGCGGGCGAGCTGCAGCAGCTTCTCGCCGACAAGGGCATCGCTGCGAAGCAGAGCGCCTGACCGGCGCCGCGAGGTTCCGAGCTTGCCAAGGGGGCGCGTCGGCGCCCTTTTGCTTGCCCCTCTCCGTGCGGACGGCCGAGGCGCTTCGCGACCAAGCCCCGACAGCCCTGCCGGGGCCCCCTCGTGGATGCACCCGATTGCGATGCGAAAAACGGCGCGTGACGATGCCGTTCGAGGGGTTCTGGAGCGACGAAACCCGCGTGTGTGGCTTTTCAGCACTAGAGGAAAACCGGCACCCAAAGTAATTTCCAATGACCGACATTAAAGGTCGTCCCGAAACTACCGCCGACTCCTAAAGGGGGCTTAAGATGAAGAAGTTTGCTATTCTCGCCGTCGCAGGTCTCGCCGTGCTGAGCGCCGCTGCCTGCACCACCATTGGCAAGGGCAAGGGCAAGGCCCCGGCGCCGATTCCGGCTCCGGTCGTGTCCCGCGCTGGCTAAGCCGGAAACATCGAAAAAGGGGCCGGCTCTCACGCCGGCCCTTCTTCTTTCTAGAGCAAATCTGCAGAGCATGATGCCAGGCATCGCGCTCGACGTCTAGAATATCGATCACCTCAGGCGCTTTTCGATCGGATCACGATGATCGCGATCGAGGGCGAAACGATCGAATCGCGCGCGGTAATCGTTCGGACCGCTGGAATGCCCAGAGAAGGCAGAACACCGGACGGTGCCTCGATGCGTTCCGGGAGCTGTCAGTGCTGCACCATCTAACAACCAATCTGCGCTTCGTCGTCGTTGCGGGCCTCTGCGCGCTCGCGCCCGGCTTCATCGCGGCCGCCCAGGCCGATCCGGACGCCCGGCCCACGCACGACTTCGGGTCCTCGATCTCCACGCCATCGGCAGACGCGCCCGCCGCCTATGCCCGTGCCGGCGAGCCGCCCGTTTCGGGCTCGGCGCTGACCGCCAGGACCGGTCCCAAGACCAAGGCGACCGCCGTCGGCCGCAAGGGCAACGCCAGGGACGCCGGCCAACCCTTTATCGAATTCCGCTCACGCTATGCCCTGAGCTACGGCCACACCTTCGTGGTGTTCGGACGGCTCAACGGGCGCGGCGAGGTCGGCGAGATCAAGCCCGACATGGTCGCCGGCCTGCATCCCGCCGGCGCCGGCTCCGAGCTCTGGACGATCGGCCACGCGATCTTCGTTCCGGCCGAGACCGGCTACAGCGACGGCGATCTCGAGGAGCAATATGTCTCCAACCGCTTTCGCGTCGTCCTGACCGAGGAGCAATACGCCAAGCTCGTCGGCCACATCCGGCACAAGCAGAAGACGTCGCCCGTCTGGCATGCAGCGCTCTACAACTGCAATCTCTGGACTGGGGAGATCGCCCAGTATGTCGGCCTGAAGACCGGCTTCCATTGGCTCAAGCCGGCCGATTACATCGAGAAGATCAAGGAGATAAACGGGATCAGCGCAGAAGGCATCCGCACCGCCGCTTTCTGACGGGGCGGTCTGCGCAAATCTGATCAAGGAGGGCGTGCCTCGTGCGCGGCGAGACTGGTTCCGCCGCGCCCGAATCGGCCCGTTTGCGGCGCCTCGCCCTTCCCTTCTATCATCCTGGCGGGTTGACCCCGATGCTGGAGCCTGCTGCCTAAACGCATGCTCACATCTCTAATGCTTTCGGGATGGACGCCGTGTCGGCTTTGATCGGAAAGATCGTCTTCGCTCTCGGCATCATCGGCTGGTACGTGATCCGCTATCCGTTCGAGCGCAAAGCCAAGCGCGTGCGCGTCGTCGGCGATTCGCGCTCACTCTCCGAGCGCATCGGGCTGTGGTCCGCGACCGCCGGGCTCGGCGTCATTCCCATCATCTACGTGATCACGGGCTTTCCGCGCCCGGCGGATTATCCGGCGCAGCCTTGGGCGGTGGCGATCGGCACGGTCCTCTATCCGCTCGCCTTGTGGCTGTTCCGGCGCTCGCACAAGGATCTCGGCAAGAACTGGTCGATCACCCTCGAGATCCGCGACCAGCACCGGGTTGTCTCGAACGGCGTCTACGCCCACGTGCGGCATCCGATGTACAGCGCCTTCTGGCTGATGGGGCTCGGTCAGGCCTGCCTCCTGGCTAATTGGTTCGCAGGGCTTGCCGGCCTCGCCGGCTTCGCGGTCTTGTTCTTCCTGCGCGTCGACGAGGAGGAGCGGATGATGCTGCGCACCTTCGGCGAGGAATACCGCACCTATATGGGCCGGACGAAGCGGATCATCCCTTACCTCTATTGACAGGGCGCGGCCGCAGCCGCTTGCTGCCCGCCCGATGGTGTTCGAAGCGCGGTGGGAGGTAAGCCATGCGCGGCCGGGCCGTTCCCCTGTCAGCTCCGCGCCGGCTCGTCGGCGACCTGATGCGATTCTCGATCGGGGTGCCGCGCGTCACCGTGCAGCGCCGCATGAACCTGAAGCCGCTCGCCGGGGCACGATCGGTGCTCGACCAGCGACCGTCCTGGACGGCGATCTTCGTCAAGGGCTACGCCATCCTCGCCGACGAGACGCCGGAATTCCGCCGCGCCTACGTGAAGTTCCCCTGGCCCCAGCTCTACGAATACCCGGACAGCGTCGCGGCCGTGACCCACGAACGCGATCACGACGGCGAGAAAGCGGTGCTCATCAGCCGCATCAAGGGACCGGCGCACCGCAGCGTCGCCGAGATCAGCGACCTGATCCGCGAGGTTCAGACGAAGCCCGTCCTCGAGGTGCCGGACTTTCGCCGCGCCCTGAAGACGGCCCGTGCGCCGACGCCCATCCGCCGCGCCATGATGTGGCTCGGGCTGAATATCGGCCGCCAGCGTGCCAATTATTTCGGCACCTTCCACCTGTCCGTCTATTCGGGGCTGGGCGCCGAATCCTTCAATCCGCTGTCCCCGCTCACGACGCTCCTCAATTACGGGCCGATCGACGAGATGGGCGCGGTGAACGTGCGCATCCTCTACGACCACCGTGTGATGGACGGGGCCACCGTGGCGCGCGCGCTCGAGCGCTTCGAGGCCATCCTCAACGGGCCCGTCGCCGAGGAGCTGCGCGCGGCAGGCGGCACGCGCGAGGGTGGGCATGATCCCGGCGCGCAGGATGGATTTCGCCACGGAGAGCGTGCCGCCGGGTGAGGTCAGCATCCTCGATAGGGGCTATTGGGCATCAGGTTCGAGCCGCTGCGGCGCTCCCTCACGCCTCTTCCCGGCCGAAGCCGCCATGCGGAGCCCAGCCGCCGGCGAGGAGGTGGCCGGCATCGACCGGGAGCACGATACCCGTGATCGCGGCGGCGGCGTCCGAGGCCAGGAAGGCGATGGCGTCGGCGACCTCCGCTGCCGTCGCGAGCCGGCCGAGGGCGGTCGATTCGGCGAGCCGCCGCTCCGCGACGGCGCCGACGGCGAGGCCGCGCTCGAGCGCCGGCGTGCGCACATAGCCGGGCGCGACGGCGTTGACGCGGACGCCGCGCCGTCCCCAGGCGCCGGCGAGGGCCTTGGTCAGGGACACGACCGCCGCCTTGGCGGGCCCGTAGATGACCAGCGGCCCGGGCTCAAGGCCGGCCACCGAGGCGACCGTGACGATGCTGCCGCCGCCGCGCGCGGCCATGCGGGCGCCGGCGAGCTCGCATAGGATGCGCGTGCCGTCGACATTGACCCCGAAGGTGCGCGCCCAGGCCTGATCCGAGATGCGCTCCGGCGGCCGCGGCGGATCGAGGACGCCCGCCGCCGTGACCAGCACGGCGATCGGGCCGTGCTCGGCTTCGATCCGCTCCATCGCCCGCGTGGCGGCAGGGCGATCGGTTACGTCGAGGGGCAGCGCGACAGCGCCGATCTCGCCGGCGACGCGGGCGAGGCCCGCTTCGTCCCGATCGAGCAGGACAACGCGCGCCCCGTCGCGGACAAGGCGCGCGGCGGCGGCCTGCCCGAGGCCGCTGGCGCCGCCGCTGACGACGGCAATGCGTCCGTTGAAGTCCAGCCGCACGAATCCCTCGCTGCCGACCTTGACGCCCCGAGCATGGCATCGTGATCTATCAGTCGGCTCGGGTCGTCGCTTATGAATGACGCAAAGACCCTTGCAAAGACAGGGCCGAACGAGGGGCACGAGCACAGAATGGACTCGCAAGGTGAATCGCGGCCCGCGGTGGTCGTCACGGGCGCCTCCGGCGGAATCGGGCGCGAGATCGCCAAGGTGGCGGCGCGCGAGGGCGGCGCGGTGGTGCTGGTCGCGCGCTCGGCCGAAGGATTGGCCGCGACCGCCGAGGCGATCCGGGCCGCCGGCGGCGAGCCCCTCATCCTGCCGCTCGACCTCGGCCGGCCCGAGGCGCCGGCCGAGGTGGAACGCTTCCTGGCCGCGCAGGGCCTCAACTGCGACGTGCTCGTCAACAACGCCGGCTATGGCCTTCTCGGGGCGGCCGCGACACTGCCGCGCGAAGAGCAACTCGGCATCATCGATCTCAACGTCCGCGCCCTCGCCGACCTGACCTTGCGCTTCCTGCCCGGCATGCTCAACCGCAGGCGCGGCGGCGTCATCAATCTCGCCTCGGTGGCGAGCTTCCTGCCCGGTCCCAACATGGCGCTCTACTATGCCAGCAAGGCTTTCGTGCGCTCCTTTTCGGAGGCGCTGTCGCAGGAAGTGCGCGGCCGCGGCGTGACGGTGACCTGCGTCGCCCCGGGGCCGGTCTCGACGGATTTCCTGGTCCGCTCGGGGGCTAAACAGGCCCATATGTTCAAGCTGGTGCCGAAGATGACCGCCGAGCGCGTGGCGATCAGCGCCTGGCGCGCCTTCAAGCGCGGACGCCGGGTGGTGGTTCCGGGCGTGTCGGCCGGCTTCAGCGCCTTGTCCGCCACCTATCTCCCGCATCGGCTGACCCTGCCCGTGGTGGCCCTCATGCAGACCCGCCGCCGTAGCTGACCCGACCGGCGCAACCGGAAGCGCCCTTCCGGTTGCGCGTCCCGGCTCCACTCGTGCTAGCCTCCCCGTCAAGGCGCGCTCGTTACAAGCGCCGCTCCAGGGAGGAATGGACATGACACGAGGATTGGCTCGGCTCGCGCTCGCCGGCTTGACCGCGCTCGCCGGCCTCGGCGCCGGCGCCGCCGCGGCCCAGACGGGCGGCGAAAGCCTCGCCGGCAAGACCGTCAGCATGGTGATCGGCTTCGGCCCGGGCGGCGGCTACGACCAGTGGGGCCGCGCCGTCGCCCGCCACATCGGCAAGCACCTGCCCGGCAACCCGACGGTCGTGCCGCAGAACATGCCCGGCGCCGGCAGCCTCCTCGCCGCCAACCATATCTACAACACCGCGCCCAAGGACGGCACCGTGATGGGCATCATCGCCCGCGACGCCGCCCTCGCCGAGCTCACCGACATGAAGGGCGCGCGCTTCGACGCCCGGAAATTCTCCTGGCTCGGCAGCCCGGCGACCGAGACCAATGTCTGCATCGCCTTCCATACCGCCAAGGTGAAGACCGCCAAGGACCTGTTCGAGCGCGAGCTCATCATCGGCAATACGGGCCCCGGCACCGGCACCTACACCTATCCGAAGGCGCTGAACGGCCTTGTCGGCACCAAGTTCAAGATCATCAGCGGCTTCCCGTCCTCGACGGAGGTGTTCCTCGCCATGGAGCGCGGCGAGGTCGAGGGTATCTGCGAGAGCCTCGACAGCGCGCTCGGCAAGCGCCCCGACTGGATCGCCGAGAAGAAGATCAACATCCTGTTCCAGGGCGGCACGGAGCCGAACGCGCAGATCAAGGAGGTCCCGTTCGTGCTCGATTTCGCCAAGACCGACGAGCAGAGGCAGGCGATCCGCTTCCTCTATGCCGGCCAGGGCATCGGCCGCCCGTTCGTGGCCCCGCCCGACTTATCCCCCGAGCGCCTCAAGATGCTGCGCGACGCCTTCGACGCCACCATGAAGGATGCGGACTTCATCGCCGACGCCAAGAAGCAGAAGCTCGACCTCGAGCCGCAGAGCGGCGACCAGATCGAGCGCCTCATCAAGGACATCTACGCGACACCGAAGCCGGTGATCCAGAACGTCACCGAATTGGTGAAGTAGGCGGTGTGCCGGGCCTCGATCGGCGCGGCTCCACCGGCGGTTGCGTCAAGGCTGTGAGCGCCGGAGCGGTGCTTTGGCCGCTCTCGGCACGCGAGGACACGTCCTCCGTGATCAGGCGGGCACCGCGCTGATAGGTCAGGTAGTTCCAAAACCAGCTGAACGCGACGGCCAAGCGGTTCCTGACGCCGATCAGGAAATAAACGTGGGCCACGCTCCAGAACAGCCATCCGACGAAACCGGTCAGGTGGATGGTGCGAAGCCTCACGACGGCAGCCTTGCGGCCGATCGTGGCCAAGTCGCCGTAATGCCTGTAGCGAAACGGCCGCGGCGCCGCGCGGCCCGCGGCCTGCGCAGCGATCAGACGGCCGACGTAGCGGCCCATCTGCTTGGCCGCCGGCGCGATGCCGGCGACTTGCCGACCGTCGCTGTCGAGCGCCGCTGCCGTGTCGCCGACGACGAAGATGTTGGATTGGCCCGGCACCGACAGATCCGGTGCGACCTCGACCCGTCCGGCGCGGTCGGTTTTCGCTCCGATCCAATGGCCGGCCGCAGACGCCACCACGCCGGCCGCCCACACGATCGTGCTCGCGTCGATCCGCCCCCTCTCCGTCTCGACGCCGTCGCGATCGCACGAGGTGACCCGGGTCGACGTCATGACCTCGACCTGCATCCGGGCGAGGACCCGATGAGCATAGGCGGCGAGGTCTTCCGGTAGGGTCGGCAGAACGCGAGGTCCTGCCTCGACAAGGACGACACGGGCAAGCCGGGGATCGAAGCGGCGGAAATCGGACCGGAGCGTATGACGCGCCAACTCGGCGATGGCGCCGGCGACCTCGACTCCCGTCGGTCCGGCCCCGACGATCACGAATGTGAGCAGGCGCCGCCGCTCGGCTTCGTTCGCCGCCAGCTCCGCCTGCTCGAAGGCGAGAAGCAACCGCCGCCGGATGCTCGTTGCGTCCTCGATCTGCTTGAGACCGGGCGCCGCCGCGGCCCATTCGTCGTGCCCGAAATAGGAGTGCGTGGCTCCGGTCGCCAGCACGAGATAATCGTATGGAAGGACGAGAGAACCGGCTTGGACCTGCTTCGACACCGTATCCACGCCCGTCACCTCGGCCATGAACACGGTGAGGTTCGGTTGCCGGCTCAAAACCCACCGAACGGGCCAAGCGATGTCGGCCGGAGACAGCGCCGCGGTCGCGACCTGGTAAAGAAGCGGCTGGAAACAATGGTAGTTGCGCCGGTCCAGGAGGGTCACCTCGACAGGCGAGCGGGCGAGGGCGCGGGCGGCCTCCATGCCGCCGAAACCGGCGCCGATGATCACGACATGCGGCCGCTCCGGCGTCATGGACCGTTCCTCGCGTTTCGACCCCCAACGCGCTTGCGCGGGGCATGATGCCATGCGGCGCGGGCGGCGGGCACGAGCCTAAGGCCTTAGAACATGAAGAACATCATGCTCAATTTCTTGGAAGCGATCACGTTCAAGCGTTTTGGTTGATTCAACCAAAACGCATCGTGGTCTAGGTGCGGCGCTCGAGCGCCGCGCGCACGAGCCGGAGAGCGTCCTCGCTTGCCCATTCGGCCGGGCCGTTGATGAGCGCCAGCTCGCAGCCTTCCGGATCGACCAGGAGCGTCGTCGGCATGCCGACCGCCTTGCCGACGCGCTTCAGGTCTTGAAAAACCTTCGCGTCCGGGTCCGCGTAATAGGCGAGACGCTCGATGCCGGCCTCCTTCAGCCACGCCTTCGGCTTGTCGAGGTTGCGGGTGTCGATGTTGATGGCCACGACCTCGAAATCCGGCCCGCCGAGGCTCGCCTGGAGCCGGTCGAGGGCCGGCATCTCCTGCCGGCAGGGGAAGCACCAGGTCGCCCATAGGTTCACGAGAACGGTGCGGCCGCGGTGAGCGGCAAGCGTCCTCGGCGTCCCGTCGGCAGCCGAAAAAGCGAGATCCGGGAGCTTCTTGGGGTCTTTCGCGACCGCCACGGCGGCGACCTCGCCGCGCGCCAGGGAGGCGAGGCGCTCGGCCACCGGCTTCGCCGCCCGGCATTCGCCGGCGGCGCTGTTGCCGGCGCTGCCAGCGCCGTATAGGGCGAGGGCGCCCACCCCAAAGCCTAGGGCGGCGGCGGCTCCGAGAAGGAGCGGGCGGAAACGGGCGGCTCGGGCGGTCATGGCTTCAACGGGACAGGGACAATGAGCAACCGGATGTGGGGCGGACGCTTCGCCAGCGCGCCGAGCGACATCATGGAGGAGATCAACGCGTCCGTCGATTTCGACAAGCGCCTCGCCCCCCAGGATATCCGCGGCTCACTGGCGCATGTCGCCATGCTCGGCGCCGCCGGCATCCTGCCCGCCGCCGACGTCGCCGCCATCGAACGCGGCCTGGAGACGGTTCAGGGCGAGATCGAGAGCGGCACCTTCGCCTTCTCGCGGGCCCTCGAGGACATCCACATGAACGTGGAATCGCGCCTCACGGACGTCGTCGGCCCGACCGCCGGGCGGCTGCACACGGCGCGCTCCCGTAACGACCAGGTCGCCACCGACATGCGCCTTTGGGTGCGCGATGCGGTCGATGCCCTCGACGGCCAGTTCGCCGACCTGCAAACGGCCCTCGCCGAGAAGGCGCTCGCCTTCGCGGGGGCGGTCATGCCCGGCTTCACGCATCTGCAATCGGCGCAGCCGGTCACCTTCGGCCACCATCTCCTCGCCTATGTGGAGATGATCGCCCGCGACCGCGGCCGCTTCGCGGATGCGCGGCGGCGGCTCAACGAATGCCCGCTCGGGGCGGCGGCCCTGGCCGGAACCTCCTTCCCGATCGACCGCGCCATGACGGCGCAGGCGCTGGGCTTCGCGCGGCCGACGGCGAACTCCCTCGATTCGGTGTCGGACCGGGACTTCGTCCTGGAGACGCTCGCGGCGGCCTCGATCGCCGCCGTGCACCTGTCGCGCTTCGCCGAAGAGGTCGTGCTCTGGACCTCGGCGCAATTCGGCTTCGTGCGCCTGTCGGACGCCTTCACGACCGGCTCGTCGATCATGCCGCAGAAGCGCAATCCGGACGCCGCCGAATTGGTGCGCGGCAAGACGGGGCGCATCGTCGGCGCCCTGAGCGCCCTCCTGATCGTCATGAAGGGGCTGCCGCTCGCCTATTCCAAGGACATGCAGGAGGACAAGGAGGGCGCCTTCGACGCCCTGCACGCCCTTTCCCTGTGCGTCGCCGCCAGCGCCGGCATGGTGCGCGACATGGAACCGGACGAGAAGGCGATGCGGCGCGCCGCCGGCGCCGGCTACGCGACCGCCACCGACCTCGCCGATTGGCTGGTGCGCGTGCTCGGCCTGCCTTTCCGCGACGCGCATCACGCCACCGGCCGCATCGTGTCCCTGGCGGCCGAGCGCAGGCTCGGCCTCGAGAAGCTGGCGCTCGCCGACCTGCAGGCGATCGAACCGCGCATCACCGGCGAGGTGTTCGGCGTGCTCGGCGTCGAGAAATCCGTCCGCAGCCGCACGAGCTACGGCGGCACCGCGCCGGCCAATGTGCGCCGCGAGGCGAAGCGCTGGCTCAAGCAGCTCGGAAAAGAATCACCTTCCCCTGGAGGGGGGAGGTCGACGCCGCAGGCGTCGGGAAGGGGTGACACGGTTCCAGGATAAAGCGGAAGCGGTGTCACCCACCCCGCCGCCGCTGCGCGGCGTCGACCCGCCCCCTCCAGGGGCGGGTGGGCGCTTTGAGTCACAGCCGCGATAAAAATGCATCGCCGACGCGGCTCACGCGCCCGTTCGGGGCCCGCGCGATTCCCCTTTGCCGCGCGGCGCTTTATGGTGCGCGCACTTCGGAGACCCTGATGCCGTCGCCCTTTCCCCTTGCCGGCCGTGCACTCCTCATTGCCGGCCTGATCGCCTTGTCGCTCGCCGCCTGCGGCCGGCGCGGGGCGCCTGAAGCGCCGCTCACCGCGGCCGAGCTCGCCGCGCAGCAGCAAGGGCAGCAACGCCAGGCCGCTTCCGCCGGCGATGACGACGAGCTCGGCAACGCCACCGTCCGCACCCCCGTGCCGACCACCCGCCGCCGCTCGCGCGCCTACACGATCCCGCAGGAACCTTTCATCCTCGACCCGCTGCTGTAGTGGTGGATCATCCGCGCGTTTCCGTGCGCTCCGCGCCCTTCGAGGCTCGGCCCTGAAGGGCCTCGCGCGTCAGGATGAGGACTGTTAGAGCAGGCGTCGATGACCGACGCTTCCTGCTCGACAGCCAAGTAGACAGCCAACTAGCATGCACCACTTCCTCTATCGCGGCGGCGCCATGCACGCCGAGGATGTCGATCTGCCTCGCCTGGCCGACGCGGTCGGGACGCCGTTCTATTGCTACGCGACCGCCACGCTGACGCGGCATTACCGCGTTTTCGCCGAGGCTTTCGTCGGCCGCGAGGCGCTCGTCTGCTACGCCGTCAAGGCGAATTCCAACCAGGCGGTGCTGAAGACCCTCGCGAGCCTCGGCGCCGGCATGGACATCGTCTCGGAGGGCGAGCTGCGCCGCGCGCGCGCCGCTGGGGTGCCGGGCGAGCGCATCGTCTTCTCGGGCGTCGGCAAGACGCGCGCCGAGATGGCCGCGGGCCTCGACGCCGGCATCCTGTGCTTCAACGTCGAGAGCGAGCCGGAGATGGCGGCGCTCTCCGAGGTGGCCCTGTCGAAAGGGATGCAGGCGCCGGTTTCGATCCGCGTCAATCCCGACGTCGACGCCCGAACGCATCGCAAGATCTCGACCGGCCGCTCGGAAGACAAGTTCGGCGTGCCGATCTCGCGCGCACGGGAGGTCTACGCCCACGCGGCCGGCCTTCCCGGCCTCGCCGTCATCGGCGTCGACACCCATATCGGCAGCCAGATCACCGAGCTCGCGCCGTTCGACAACGCCGCGCAGCTCCTCGCCGAGCTCGCCCGCGACCTGATGGCCGATGGGCACCGCCTGCGCCATATCGACCTCGGCGGCGGCCTCGGCATCCCCTATCGCGAGGACGACCCGCCGCCGCCCGACCCGCTCGCCTACGCGCAGGTCATCCGTCGCCGCACGGAGGATCTCGGCTTGAAGCTCGTCTTCGAAATCGGCCGCATGATCGCCGGCAACGCCGGCATCCTCGTCACGCGCGTCGTCTACGTGAAGCGCGGCGAGGGCAGGACTTTCGTGGTCGTCGACGCCGGAATGAACGACCTGATCCGCCCGACGCTCTATGATGCCTATCACGACATCCGACCGGTGGCCGAGCCGCCGCCGAATGCGCGGCCGCTGACCGTCGACGTGGTCGGGCCGGTCTGCGAGAGCGGCGACTACCTCGCCCGCGACCGCGCCCTGCCGCCCGTCAAGGAGGGCGACCTCCTCGCCGTCATGACCGCGGGGGCCTATGGGGCCGTGCAATCTGGCACCTACAACACGCGCCGCCTCGTCCCCGAAGTGATGGTGAACGGGGCCGACTACGCGGTCGTACGCCCGCGTCCGTCTTACGACGATCTGATCGGCCTCGACGCCCTCCCCGCTTGGCTCGTCTAACCCACCCCGGACCTTCGTCCGACCCTGCCCCTCCAGGGAGGGTCGTGGATTCGCCTCTTACGAAGACGTGATCGGACTCGATGCTTCGCCCCCTTGGGCAAGGGAGGCCGCGCGCCAATTTGGCCGGTAGCGGCCTT
>DASQLE010000350.1:0-2011 GCA_035630175.1 Beijerinckiaceae bacterium | reverse complement strand
GGCACGGTCGTGTGGAAGGCGCGCGAGCGCCATGCCGCCGGCGACATCGATTACGCGCAGTTCATGGACATCGTCGGCTCGTCGGCGCCGTCCGAGGGGCATTGCAACACCATGGGCACCGCCTCGACCATGAACGCCCTCGCCGAGGCGCTCGGCATGGCGCTGCCCGGCTCGGCCGCCATCCCGGCGCCGTACCGCGAGCGCGGCCAAGCCGCCTACGAGACGGGCAAGCGCATCGTCGAGATGGTGTGGGAGGATCTGAAGCCCTCCGACATCATGACCCGCGCCGCGTTCGAGAACGTGATCGTCGCCTGCTCGGCGATCGGCGGCTCCACCAACGCGCCGGTCCATCTCAACGCCATCGCCAAGCATATCGGCGTTCTGCTCGACAACGACGATTGGGAGCGCATCGGCTTCGACGTGCCGCTGCTCGTCAACGTGCAGCCGGCCGGCATCTATCTCGGCGAGGAATACCACCGCGCCGGCGGCCTGCCGGCCGTCATGGCCGAGCTGATCGAGATGGGCAAGATCCACGAGAACGCCCTGACGGTAAACGGCAGGACCATTGGCGAGAACTGCCGCGGCAAGACCTCGTGGGACCGCGACGTGATCCGCCCGCACGAGCAGCCGCTCAAGGAGAAGGCCGGCTTCCTCAACCTCAAGGGCACGCTGTTCGATAGCGCCATCATGAAGACGAGCGTGATCTCGCCGGAATTCCACGAGCGCTATCTCTCGGATCCGGCCGACCCTTATGCCTTCGAGGGCCGCGTCGTCGTCTTCGAAGGACCGGAGGATTACCACCACCGCATCGACGACGCGTCGCTCGGCATCGACGAGCACACGGTCCTGGTCGTGCGCGGCGCCGGGCCGCTCGGCTATCCGGGCGCCGCCGAGGTCGTCAACATGCAGCCGCCCGCCGCCCTCATCAGGAAGGGCGTCACCTCGCTGCCCTGCATCGGCGACGGGCGCCAGTCCGGCACCTCGGGCACCCCGTCGATCCTCAACGCCTCTCCCGAAGCGGCGGCCAATGGCGGGCTCGCGCTGCTCAGGACCGGCGACCGCATCCGCGTCGACCTCAACAAGCGCACGGCCGACATCCTGATCTCGCAGGACGAGCTCAACGAGCGCCGCGCCGCGCTGCAAGGCCACGGCGGCTACAAGGCGCCGCCGAGCCAGACACCATGGCAGGAAATCCAGCGCGGCATGGTTGACCAGCTCTCGGAGGGCATGGTGCTGAAGCCGGCGATCAAGTTCCAGAAGGTGGCGCAGACCTTCGGCGTGCCGCGCGACAACCATTGATGGCCGTGGCCGACACGAGCGCTCGCCGCGCCGCCTTCCGCAGGTTGCACGAGAGCGGCTGCTTCATCATCCCGAACCCCTGGGATGTCGGCACGGCGCGCTACCTGCGCCATCTCGGCTTCAAGGCGCTGGCGACGACCAGCTCCGGCTTCTCGTTTTCCAAAGGTTTGCCCGACGCGGATTGGGCGGTGCCGCTCGACGACGCGCTCGCCCATATCGCCGAGATCGTCGCGGCGACCGACCTGCCGGTGAATGCCGATTTCGAGTCGGGCTACGCGCATGAGCCAGAAGCGGTCGCCGAGAATGTCGGGCGCTGCGTCGTGACCGGCGTCGCCGGGCTCTCGATCGAGGACGCCACCGGCGATCCGGGCAAGCCCCTCTACGATCTCGGTCATGCGGTCGAGCGCATCCGTGCGGCGCGCGCGGCGATCGACGCCGCCGGCGCGGATGTCATGCTAACGGCGCGCGCCGAATGCTATCTCGTCGGCCATCCCGATCCGCTGCCGGAGGCGGTCAGGCGGCTTCAGGCTTATGCGGAGGCGGGTGCCGACGTGCTCTACGCGCCCGGCCCGCGCACGCGGGGCGACATCGAGGCGATGGTCGCGGCCGTCGCCCCGAAGCCGGTCAACATCCTCGTCAGCAGCCATGCCGGGCTGACGCTCGCCGACATTGCGGCGCTCGGGGCGCGGCGCATCAGCGTCGGCTCGTCCCT
>DASQLE010000349.1:0-2728 GCA_035630175.1 Beijerinckiaceae bacterium | reverse complement strand
GCTCTTCACGCTCGTGCTCACGGGCGGTCCCGAGACCCTGTTCAAGGGCCGCGAGGGCCTCGCCTTCCAGGAAACGGCGGCGCCGCGCTTCCTCGCCGCGCAGCGCTGGTTCGCCGGCAAGGGCGCGCGCATCAAGACGACGCGCCTCGTCGATTACGCCATCATGGAGACCGGGCGTTCCGGGACCGGGCGCGCTCGCGACGTGTTCCTGCTGTCGGCGATCGACGTCGAGCTGGGTGGCGGCGAGCGGCAGACTTATTCCCTTCCCCTCGCCATCGAAGAGGGCGCCGACGAGGACGAGCTGTTGCCCTATGCGCTGGCGCGCGTGCGCCGCGGGCCACGCACGGGCCTCCTCTACGGCGCCGCCTCTTCGCCGCGCTTCGCGCTCGCCGCCGTCGAGGCCATGCGGCGCGGCGAGCGGCTCGCGACCCACGAGGGCGGCGCCATCACGTTCGCGGCGACGAGCCTCATGCCCGAGGACATCCCCATCGACCCGAGCGAGGTGCGACGCCTCTCGGGCGAGCAGAGCAACACCTCGATCCTCCTTGGCGAGCACATGGTGCTGAAGCTCTACCGGCAGCTGCAGCCGGGCACGCATCCGGAGGTCGAGGTCGGGCGCTTTCTCACCGAGGTGGCGGGCTTCCGCAACACGCCGCCGATGCTGGGCTCCGTCGAGCACGAGACGCAGGACGGCACGGTGCGGGCGCTCGCCGTGCTGCAGCAGTTCGTGCGCAACCAGGGCGACGCCTGGACCATGACCCTCGACGCGCTGAGGCGCGAGCTCGACACCCTCGCGCTCCTGCCCGAGAATGAGACGCCGCCGCTCGAGGACGTATTCGGCAGTTACTTCCACTACGCCGCCATCCTCGGCCAGCGCACAGCCGAGTTGCACCGCGCCCTCGCGAATCCGACCAACGACGCCGCCTTCGCGACCGAACCCCTGACGCTCGACGACGTGCGCGCCGTGGCCGACGACGCCCGCGCTTATGCCGAGCGCGCCTTCCGGACCCTTGCGAACGGGATCGGCAAGGCCGACGGCACCGCCGCCGCGGCGCTCTCCGGGCGCCGCGACGAGTGCTTCGCCGCGATCGAGGCGCTCGTGCAGGAGCCGGTCGGCGCCATCAAGTCGCGCGTGCACGGCGATTACCATCTCGGCCAGGTGCTGATCGTGCAGAAGGACGTGATGATCGTCGACTTCGAGGGCGAGCCGTCGCGGCCGGCCGAGGCGCGGCGGGCCAAGAGCTCTCCGCTGCGCGACGTCGCCGGCATGCTGCGCTCCTTCGCCTACGCGGCCGAGACGGGGGCACGCGAGCTCGCGACCCGCTTCGCCGACAAGGCGGCTCTCGCCGCCGCCGCCACCGCCTATTGGCGCGGTCTCGCCGAGGACGCGTTCTTGAAGGCCTACGAGGAGGCGGCGCGCGGCAGCCCGGCCTGGGTCGAAGATGCAGATACGCGGGCACGCCTCATGCGCCTGCACCTCCTCGGCAAGGCTTTTTACGAGATCGACTACGAAGCCAACAACCGGCCGGACTGGAT
The DNA here is from genome assembly GCA_035630175.1 of Beijerinckiaceae bacterium. Classification (GTDB taxonomy): domain Bacteria; phylum Pseudomonadota; class Alphaproteobacteria; order Rhizobiales; family Beijerinckiaceae; genus JAJKJG01. The sequence continues at coordinate 1,192 of DASQLE010000349.1, read as the reverse complement.
CGAAACTCCCATGAGGGGCGTTCTGTCGATCCTGGACGAGGGGAGCAAACCATGAGCGCCGACGAAAGGAACAGGCCGAGCCGGTCGCGCCCTCCACGCGGTCCTGGCATCGCGCGGCCGCCGGCCAAGAATCAGGGTGACGCCGGGGATGCCGACGGCATTCGCCGCGAACGGTGGATCGAGACGCCCGGTCTGCCCGCTCGCTCGGCATCCGCAAGGCCGCCCGATGCCGATGCCGTCGAGGCGATCGTGCGCGCCGAGCACGGCGATCCGTTCGCCTTTCTCGGCCCGCACCAAGTCGGCCCCGACCTGTGGGTGATCCGCGCCATGCTGCCCGAGGCGCGCGCCGCCTCCGTCGAGCGCGACGGCGATCGCATTGCGATGGAGCAGCAGCACGAGGCCGGCCTCTTCGTCGCCCGCCTGACGAGCGCCTCCCGGCCGACATACCGCCTGCGGATCGAGACCGGCGACGGCATCGTCCTGCGCGAGGACCCTTACCGCTTCGAATCCTTTCTTCGCAACGAGGATCTCGGCGGCCTGCGCGAGGTCGGCGGCAACACCGTCTATTGTCGTCTCGGCGCGCACCGTAAGACGCTCGATGGGGTAGCCGGCTTCGGCTTCGCGGTGTGGGCGCCGAACGCGCGCCGGGTCAGCGTCGTCGGCGATTTCAACGATTGGGACGGGCGCCGACACCCAATGCGCCTGCGCCACGAGGGCGGCGTGTGGGAGCTGTTCGTGCCCGGCCTCGACGCCGGCGCGCGCTACAAGTTCGAGATCAAAGGCGCCGATGGCGGCCTCCACCTCAAGGCCGATCCGGTCGCCCTCGCGTCGGAGCGCCCGCCGGCGACGGCATCGGTGTTGCACGGCGAGCCCGAATTCGAGTGGCGCAACGAAGCCTGGATGGCGCGCCGCGGCGCCGGTGATCCGCGCAAGGCGCCGATATCGGTCTACGAGTGTCATCTCGGCTCCTGGGCGCGCGTCCCCGGCGAGGGCCACCGCTATCTCACCTATCGCGAAATGGCCGAGCGGCTAGTGCCCTACGTGAAGGACTTGGGCTTCACGCATATCGAGCTTCTGCCCATCACCGAGTTCCCGTTCGACGGCTCCTGGGGCTATCAGCCGGTGTCGCTGTTCGCGCCGACGAGCCGCTTCGGCAGCCCGGAGGATTTCTGCGCCCTGGTCGAGGCCGCGC
>DASQLE010000348.1:0-2780 GCA_035630175.1 Beijerinckiaceae bacterium | reverse complement strand
ATCGACGTTCGCCGTAAGTCCGTGAGCCCCCAGCAATGCGGCCAGCGAGGCCGGCCCGCAATCCATCGCCGAGGTCTGCACGATCTCGGGAGGGCGGACCGTCATGACGCGTGAGCCGCCCTCACCCGAGTGAGCCCAGCGTCGCCACGACGCGCCGCACGGGGGGCGACCGCCCATGCTTTCTTCCTGCCACCGAGCCTACTCTGACAGAACTATCCCACCGCCCTTGAGATCTGTCTTAGCCTTCATTGGTGAGTCCACCTTCTAAGTCAAACAGGGCAACACGGGAATATCCTTCTGCCGCCCTCGAGATTGGTGCTTGACCTTCGTCACGCACCACCTCCTCCGTTGACCATCGCCCGGGAGGTAGGCGTCTGCCGGGCGAACCGTGGCGCTACTCTCAAGTGCGCCACGGAAGCGCCCGTTCGCACCGCTAGCGGATGATGCCGCCGCTGAGCTTCGTCTTGACCTTCATTGTGCATACACCTCCTCGGCCGAGGTACGTACTGCTATGAACCCGTCGAGGATTATGCTGTTCCCCGGACGGACGGACTGACCGACCGACTTGACACATCACGCCGCGTCACTGCTCATCATCGGCGGCGGTGAGCCGAACCTAGAGCATGATTGAGAGCCTTGTGAGACAACAGACGAATGTCGTGATCGTCACGGTGACACATGGACGAATGAGCTAGTACGTCGCGCACGGCGACGGACGTATGGCCGCTAGCGCAGGGCCGGCGCCGCTGTCTCGGAGGCGAGCGATCGAGCTGAACCTGCCGTAGCCGACGTTTGAGGCCGAGCGGCTCGGCCACCTCGGTGCGGAATTGGACGCTGCGCACGCGTCGAGGTTCGTGCTGTGCTGGACACCGACGCCAGCCTCGACGGCGCCGGGCGCGCGAGCCGAGGAACTGGTCAGGCGCTGCGGCGGCGCGCCGGCGCTGTGGGCGCGGCTGAGAGGGCGTGCGATCGGGCAACTGGATGACGACGGCTCGAACCGGTCGCGGACGCACCGAGGCCTCTATCAGCAAGGACCTTCAATGAGCATCGAAGTGCAGCAGTTGCAGGGCTGGATCGGAGCGGAGGTTCTCGACGGATCGGGGGAGAAGCTCGGCAAGCTGGAGGAGATCTACTTTCGCGAGGAGGTGGCGCTCGCGGTGAGCATCCGCAGCGGCCTTGTCGGACGCAAGCATCACGCCGCGGTGCTGCGCGGCGCGTCCGTCAGCCGCGACGGCCTGCATCTCGCCGCCGCCGCCGCGCCCGTCAGCAGCCGCGACGCGGACCGTCTGGGCTCCGAGGAGCTCACCATGCTCGCCGCGCAGGACGACCGTCTGCTCGGCATGGAACCCGGTGACCTTGAGAGCTGGGCCGCCCGCACCGAACGGCTAGCCGCCCAAGCACAGGCGCAGGCCGACGCCGAAGAGCTCGAAGTCCAGGCGTCGCAGCGTGCCGAGGATGAGGCCGCCACGGCGTTACGAGCCAGCGAGGCTGAGCGAGAGGCCCGCGAAGCCCACGTCGCTCGCGAGGACGCGGACGATCGCGCGCGGCAGGCGCGCGCCGAGGTCGACGCCCAGAGCTGACCGCCGATCGCGGCGGGGTTGTGCGTGCCGGCGCCGGTCGCCTCGACCCGCTGGTCGACCGCCTTGGAGATGTCGTCGACGATGTAGCAGACGCGGTGAATCGGGCGGTCGTTCATCGGCTACGCCGGCGTCGCCCTAGGTGCTATCGAGCAATCCGACGACGACGGCGAGCTCCTTGGTGATGAGCGTCTGCTCGGCCGGATCGTCCTTCGCGGCGGTATACGCCGCCTCGAGGATCTTGATCGCCTCACGCAGCACCGCAGCCGCCGCATCGAGGTTGCCGGCGTGGATGAGCGCCCGCGCCTGGCCTTCCATTGCGCGCGCCTGGTCGATCGCGGCGCTCATCGCGTCACCATGGCGAGACTGTACAGAGCCTCTTTGACGCCGTGGGTGTCGGCGATCGCACCGCCGACCGCGGGGGCGCGCGGAGATCTGCGGCCGTGTAGTTGATCGATGTGGGTATGAAGCTTGTCGGGCCAACCGCGATGCCTGAAGCATGGCGGGCGCCTGCCTCACAACCAACCCTTCCTTAAGGAGTAGACATGGCGGCACGCGGCGGCGGCAGCATGGGTGGAATCGGCCTGGGCGGCATCCTGGTCATCGTTGGTCTCGTGGTGATGTTCGTCTGGAGCTTCCTCTTGGGGTTGATCATCGCGCTCGTCGGACTGATCGCCTTCGGCGGTTTCGCCAAGGGCAAGTGGTACTGATCGCCCGGCGCCGAATCCGTCAGAGCCCGCCCGTCTGGCGCGTCGTGGCGGCTCGCCATGCCCGGTCGACGTCGGAGTGCTCAAGGCTCGACGGGTAGGGCGGGCGGCGCCAGACCTGGTTGCCGACCGCGCCGTAGTGCTCGCGCAGGAATGCCACGAGATCGCCGCGATGTGCCGCGCAGGCATAGCGCGGCGGTCCGAGCAGACCGCGGCCGTGAAAGACGAGCCAGCGCCCGGGCAGGGCGTCCTGATACTCGCCGAAGGTCGTCTGACGCATCGCGGCGAGGAGGTTGAGCTGCGTCAGCGGGTCGGGTTGCTCGTCGCAGTACTGACAGCGGAAGCGCAGGGTGACCGGCATCACCTCTGGGTTTCGCATCGCGCACGAACCGCGATCGTTCCGGGAGATGTTGGCGCAGGCGGAGTCAGACGGCCGAGAGCGCCGCGCCGAGATCAGTGCTTGGCGTCGCGATCGGGCGTCTTGCGACGCCCGAGA
>DASQLE010000347.1:0-5421 GCA_035630175.1 Beijerinckiaceae bacterium | reverse complement strand
CGGTCCGGCAGCGGCCGGCGCAGGACGAGGAGGACGGCCCCGGCGAGGAGGCCGGCGAGCGCCGCCCGCGCCGCCGTCACGAACCAGGGATCGAGGCTCTCCATGGCGAGGCGCGTGAACGGCAGCGAGCCGCCGAACAGGACGACGCCGATGAAGCCGAGCAAGAGACCGACGGTTTCGCGGGACACCGGGCGTTACAAGCCTGCCTCGCTCGTCGAAACAAGAGGCCAGCCGGCGGGGATCAGGCGCGCAGGGCTGACGAGAAACTACGCGACGCGGCCGGTGCGAGCCGCGCGCGGCGGCGCGGCGATCGCGCCGTTCAGGATCAAGGCGGCGACATCGGTAATCGGCACCGGCCGGCCATAATGAAATCCCTGGATGTAATCGCAGGCGAGCCCGCGCAGATGCTCGGCTTGTTTCGCCGTCTCGACGCCTTCGGCGGTTACGCGCATGCGCAGCGAGTGACCGAGGGCGATGATCGTGCGCAGGATATTGGACACATGCGCGTCCCTCGCCTCGAAGGCTTGCATGAACGAGCGATCGATCTTGATCTTGTCGAAGGGGAACCGCCACAGATAGCTGAGGCTGGAATAGCCCGTGCCGAAATCGTCCATGGCGATCGCGACGCCGAGCCCCTTCAGGGCGCGCAGCTGCTCGATCACCGCATCGGTGTTGTTGAGGAGCAGCCCCTCGGTGATCTCGAGCTCCAGCCGTCGTGCATCAAGGCCGCTTTCCGCCAACGCAGCCTCGACGACCGCGCAGAGGTCGCCCTCGCCGAACTGCAAGGGCGACAGATTGATCGACACGGAGAGGTGGTCGGGCCAGGCGGCGGCGATCGCACAACCTTGACGCAGCACCCAGGCGCCGATTTTGGAGATCAGCCGCATCTCCTCGGCGACCGGTATGAAGTCGGCCGGCGAAATGAGCTCGCCGGCCTCGTCGCGCAGGCGCAGCAGCGCTTCGAAACCCGTCAGCCGGCCGTTGTCAGAGCGGACAATTGGCTGGAAGAAGATCTCGAATCCATCCGAAGCGACAGCCTCGCGGATGAGGGCCTCAATGCGCAGACGGGCCTTGAGCTCATCGTCCATGCCGGAAGTGAAGGTCCGCAGCGACTTCCGACCGGCCGCCTTCGCCGCGTAGAGCGCCAGGTCGGCGCTCTTGAGGACGGCCAGAGCATCGCCGCCGTCGCGCGGGGCGAGCGCGATGCCGATGCTGGCGGCAGGCGCCAGATCGTGCCCGTGGACGAGAACGGGTTGCGACAAGGCCGCCAGGATGCGGCCGCCGAGAGCCTCGGCCGCGTCCCGGCCGGCGACGTGGCGCTGCGCCACGACGAATTCGTCTCCGCCGAGCCGCGCGACCAGATCGCCGTCGCCGGCCTGCGCCTTCAGACGCTGCGCAGCCAGGCGCATGATCTCGTCGCCGACATCGTGGCCGAGGCTATCGTTGACGTCCTTGAAATGGTCGAGGTCGACGTAGTGGATCGCGATCTGCTCTCCGTCCCCCTCCGCAGCCCTCAGCGCGTCTTCCAAGCGCTCGACGAAGGTGCCCCGGTTGAGGAGCCCGGTCAGCGCGTCGTGGTGAGCCATGTAGCGAATGCGCTCGTCGGCGCGCGCTTTCTGCCTGGACCGCCAGTAGAGCGCGCAACCCGGCGCCCCGAACGACAACGCCACCATCCCGGCGAGCAGAACCGCCGTCAGCGCGAATTCCTCGTGGAAGAGCGCCTGCTTGCCCGTCTGATCGAGATAGACTTCGACGATCGCCACCGTTTCCCCCTCGGTGACGACCGGCAGGTAGGTCTCGGCGTAGAGGGGCGGCCGGTAGGGCGCCCTGCCCTGCTTGACGTCGGTATGCGGCCGTCCCGTGACGACCACCGCCGCCGCCGCCGGATTGTGTACCGAGAGCTTCGGTTCGTTGTCCCACTTCTTGCCAAGGTCGTCGGAGACGAGACGCAGCCGGCCGGCGGGATCGAACAGCTTGAAGCGAAAGACCTGTCCGACCTGCCGCGCCCGCTCGATGAAGAGGATGCTGTCGGCGTTGGGCGCCTCGCCTGCCGCAATGGCGCGCAGGTCGGCGAGGTTCGCCGCAAGATACCGGCTCCATCCCACCGCCGCCGCTTCGGCGTCCTTGCGGACCATGCGCTCAACGGTCGCGCCGACGACCCCATAAACCCCGACCGCGAGCGCCGCGCTGATGATCAAAATCGCCGCGGCGAAAACCGAATAGGAATTGAGGCGGAACGTACGCATGGAACTCGGACACGGGCAACAACCCGAAGATGACGCATCATGGCTAAATTAGCGTAAATGCAGGGCTTCGATGACGACGTCCGGCCTCGTGGCGTCGGCAAAGGCGGCGTGGCAGGTCCCTCCGGCGAAGCGCGCGATCAACGCGCCGAGATCGTCTGCCGCCGCATCAAGGTCGCCCCAGCCGTTGGCCTGCACGGTGATGACGGCGCGCCGCGTCGACGTGGTGATGCCGGTGCGGGCATCCTGCCGCCAGTTCCAACGCCGGCACAGGACGTGGCGCGTATCGGCGTAAACGACTTCGCCTTCCTTCGGTGGATCGTTCGGCTCCTCGCCCGCCTCGGCGCCCATGTCGATGAACGTGTCGCCCGATCTCGCGTAGCGGAACGCCAGCGGCGGCACGATGCGATCGAGATCGTCGGCGCCGGAGCACAGGACATGGCTCAGCGACACGACGTTGTAGATGTCGACCAGGGTGTTGACGATCGGCAGCCGCTCGCCGGCCTTGATCCGCTTGACCAGGCGCTCGACCGAGGACCGATAGCTCGTGCGCTTGATGCCGAATCCCTTGTAGGCGGTGCGCCAGGCGGCGATGCCGGGGATCGCCGACAGCTCATGTTCCGCCCAGCGGCGGCGGCACGCGTCCTCGCGCTCGGCGATGAGCGCGTCGAGCTCGCCCGGACGCGCCGCCGCGACGTTCAGGTTCTCGGCGGCGACGACTGCGACGCGAAAATCGGGAAAGCGGGGGATCACCGCACTGACGGATGCGCTCAGGGGCATGCAGGGCGCTTCACCGGAAGGGCGGCTCGTCGAAGCTCCGCAGCTTGCGCGAGTGCAGCGACGGCAATTGCCCGCGCAGGACGTCGAGCGCGGCAAGGCCGATCATGAGGTGCTCGCCGACGGCGCGCTCGTAGAAGGCGTTGGCGGCGCCGGGCAGCTTGATCTCGCCGTGCAGGGGCTTGTCGGACACGCACAGCAGAGTCCCGTAGGGCACGCGCAAGCGATAACCTTGGGCCGCGATGGTGCCCGATTCCATGTCGACGGCGATGGCGCGCGACTGGTTGAGACGGCGCCGCTCCTGCGACCAGCGCAGCTCCCAATTGCGGTCGTCGTAGGTGACGACCGTGCCGGTGCGGAGCCGCCGTTTCAGGACTTCGCCACGCTCGCCCGTGACGCGCTCGGCGGCGTCCTGGAGGGCGACCTGGATCTCGGCCAGGGCCGGCAGCGGGATGTTGGGCGGCACGAGGTCGTCGAGGATGCGGTCGCGCCGCAAATAGGCATGGGCGAGCACGTAGTCGCCGATCGTCTGCGAGTGGCGCAGGCCCCCGCAATGGCCGACCATGAGCCAGCAATGCGGGCGCAGGACGGCGAGGTGGTCGGTGATCGTCTTGGCGTTGGAAGGGCCGACGCCGATATTGACGAGCGTGATGCCGTGCCCGTCGCGGCGCAGGAGGTGGTACGCCGGCATCTGGAAGCGATGCCAAGGCGAGGAGGCGACGCGCGCGGCGAGATCGGCATCGGCGCCGCCGCGCTCGATGACGATGCCGCCCGGCATGACGAGCGCCTGGAAAGGGCCGTCCTCGCCCAACTGCCCGAGAGCCCAGTGCACGAACTGGTCGACGTAGCGGTGATAGTTGGTGAGGAGGATCCACGGCTGGATCAGCCGCCAGTCGGTGCCGGTGTAGTGAACGAGCCGCCGCAGCGAATAATCGACCCGCACCGCGTCGAACAGCGCCAGCGGCCGCGGCTCGATCTGGAAGTCCATCCAGGTGCCGTCGGCGACCTCGTCGCCGACGGCGGAGAGCAGCGGCGCCGGAAAGTGGCGGGCGAGATCCGCTGCCGAGGCGCTGCCGCGCGCCAGCTCGTCGCCGCCCTCGAGCACATAAGGATAGGGAATCTCCTGCGTGCCGGTGCCGACCGCGACCGTGGCGCCGTAATCCTCGACGAGCGGCCGCAGCTGCTCGAGGAGATAATCCCTGAAGAAGGCCGGATGGGTCACCGTGGTCACATAGGTGCCCGGCTCCTCGAACTTGGCATAGGCGCGCTTGAGCGCCGGGATCGCGCCGTCCGGCTGGTAGGTGAGGCGCAGTTCCGGGTAGCGGAAGCGCAGCCGTTGCTCCGGCGTCGGCGGGATACCGGCGTCGAGAAAGCGCTGCAGCGCCTCGCGCAGGGCTCCCGTCGCGGCAGCGTGGAGTTCCTCGAGCCGATCGACGGCCTCGTCCGGCGAGGCGACGGTCACGGAAGGCTGAGGCGAGGCGGCGTTCACGTTCATCGTCGACAGCTCTGGCCGGAAGCGGCTGCTTGCGGCACGATGTTGTAGCGCGTGGAGGCGACGAGAGCCATGACCGAGAACGAGTTCGGCGAGCGTGAGGGCGAGCGCGGCATCGCCCTGCCCGAGCATTTCGACGCGGGACTTTATTTCATCGGCCGGGTCGCGACGCCGTGGCGCAGCCGCGCCGATTGCCCGAAGAACAGCGCCGAGTCGGACATTCTCTGCACGATCACGGTGGACGCGCCCTACGCGGAAGGACTGAAGGAGCTCGGGACGTGCTCGCACGTCATCGTGCTCTATTGGATGGACCGGGCACCGCGTCATCTCGTGTTGCAGAAACCGCGCCATTACGGCGAGACGCGCGGCGTCTTCGCGCTGCGCTCGCCGGCGCGGCCGAACCCGATCGCCCTGTCCGTCGTCGATCTCGTCGCCATCGACGGGGCGAGGCTCACCGTGCGCGGGCTCGATTGCCTCGACGGCACGCCGCTCCTCGACCTGAAGCCCTATTTCGCTTCCACCGACGCCAAGCCCGACGCCGCGGTCGGCTGGCATGCGGAGCGCGCCCGCCGGTAGAGCTGCTTCAATCCGTGCAGCGCGCGCCGGCGCAGGTCCTCCTGTCGCGCCAGCGCGTCGAGCTCGTGGCCCGGGACCCCGTCATCCGCGGCGATGAGCAGGTCGCCGATCGCCTCGCGATGCGGGTAGAGATCCTCCATGACGCTGCCCAGCAGGGTCGCGGAATTCAGGCGCTCGGCAAAGCCCGTCTCGCGGCGGATGCGGACGATGTGGTCCTCCAGCAGCACGCCGGGCGCATGCCGCCGCAGGCTCTCGTCGTAAGCGGTCTTGAACATGTAGGCGGTGCCGCCGCAGACGAAAGCGAGGCTGATGGCGATCGGGCGGCCGTCGAGG
>DASQLE010000346.1:0-7470 GCA_035630175.1 Beijerinckiaceae bacterium | reverse complement strand
GCCTATTGAGCATGGGCTTCCTCCGCATTGTTTGTGAGAGCACGCCTCCACAGCCTTCGGCAAATACGAAGGGTGCAGGCCATCTTATTCTCGCGCCTTGATGGCGCCGCGCCATTGCGCGTCCGCGACGGCGTTGGCGAGGCCGGGGTCGATCCCCAGCGCCGTCAGCATCTCGCCTGCTTCGCGCATTTCGGCGGAGCGGCGCACGCCGTGGGCCTCGACCCGCTCGCGCATGTAGGCCGCGAGATCATGCCAGTCGATCGACGGGAATGTCTTGGCGAGGCTGGCGAAGACCGGCTCCTTCACGCCCCACGCTTCCGATGCCGCCGCGCAGTCGACCATCAGGGCCTCGATGCCTTTGATCATGATGCTGCGGCACAGTTTCATCGCCGACGCGACGCCGTGCTCGGTCGAGACGGGCGTGAGGTTCATGCCTAGCTCGTTGAGCAGCGCCGCCGTGTCGGCAGCGCGCGGTCCGCCGGCGAGGATCGGCACCTTGATGCCCGGCTCGAGGACGGCCGCCATCACCGCGCCTTCGACATACTCCGCGCCCGCCGCCTGCACGTGCTGCGCGGCGCGCTGCTTCGTCGGAGGGGATGCGGAATTGACGTCGAGGAACGTCTGACCCGCGGCGAGATAGCTCCGCGCAACCTCGGCGACCGGCTCCGCCTGAGTGGCCGTGACGGCCGAGATGACGAGCTGCGCGCCGCGCGCGGCGGCGGCGGGCGAAGGGTGCAGCGTCACGCCGAGTTCCGTCGCCCGGGCTTTCAGCCGCTCGCCCGCCGGCTGTCCGAGCAGGATGTCGTAGCCGGAGATGCGCACGCCATCCCGTGCGAGCAGCCCCTTCGCAAAGGTCTGCCCGACCTCTCCGAAACCGATGAAAGCGATGTGGAGTGCGTTCGCGACCGACATGGCAGGTTACTCGTGTTGCGCCGACTATGGGCGCAGCGGCATTCTGCCAGCAAATGATCACATTGCAGCAATTGATCAATCAAGTTGATCCGGCGGGGGAGGGGGCGCCTTTCTCGAAACGGGCCTTGAGGGCGGCTGCGACGTGCTCCAGGAACTGACGGGCCGTCGGACTGAGCGCGCTGTCCTTGCGGGTCACGATGCCGAGCGTGCGCGTGACGCTCGGCGAGCGCAGCGGAATGGCGACGACGTCATCGGCGGCGGCCGCTTCCCGCACCCACGCCGCTCACGTCGCAGGCGCCGCTATGCCGTCTGCAGCGCGTTGCCTTCGGCGCGGCGCTGCTGCAGTTTGCGCCCGGTCAGACGGACGGTGCTTCGCGCTGTTCTCGGACGCCGCCCGCGTGCTACGTGTCCCGGCAAGCCACGTCGCATTCTCCTACGCTCGATCCAGACAACAGGAACACCAGATGGAATCCCTCGACCGCTATACGCCGTATGCCCTTGCCGCGCTCCGCATCGCGACGGCGCTGATCTTCATCGCGCACGGCACGCAGAAGCTCTTCGGCTTTCCGGCGCCGCCCGCGAGCGGGCTGCCGGCGCTGTTGTCGCTCTCGGGAATCGGCGGCATCCTGGAGTTCGCCGGCGGTCTTCTCATTCTGATCGGCTTGTTCACGCGGCCGGTCGCTTTCCTGCTCTGCGGCCAGATGGCCGTCGCTTACTGGATGTTCCACGCGCCGCGAAGCGTCTACCCGATCTTGAACGGCGGCGACGCAGCGATTCTCTACTGCTTCATCTTTCTGCTCCTGGTGTTCACGGGGCCCGGCGCCTGGAGCGTCGACGGCGCGCGCTCGCGACAGGCGATCGCCCGCTAGAGGTTCGGCCGCCTGCGGGCGGCTGGGCCAGGGAGGCACAGGATGCACGACGAACCCATCATGGACGTGGCTCACCTCGCGCATCTGGAGGTGCTCACCCCGAAGCCCGAAGAGAGCCTTCGCTTCTTCGTCGACGTGCTCGGGATGACCGAGAGCGGACGGCGAGGGGAGTCGGTCTACCTGCGAGCCTGGGACGATTACGAGCGCTATTCGCTCAAGCTGACAGGCTCGAACACCTCCGGCCTCGGCCACGCGGCCTTTCGCGCCCGCAGCCCGCAGGCGCTGCAGCGGCGCGTCGAGGCGCTTCAAGGCTCCGGCTTTGCGGTGGGCTGGCACGAGGGCGAGCTCGGTCATGGCCCGGCCTTCCAGTTCCGCGATCCGGACGGGCATCTGATCGAGCTCTACTACGAGACGGAATGGTACGAAGCGCCCGCTGCCTTGCGCCCATCCCTGAAGAACCAGGCGCAGCGTTTCCCGGCGCGCGGCGTCAACGTGCGCCGGCTCGACCACTTCAACTGCCTCGCCGCCGACGTGAAGGCGAACCGAGAATTCTTCCAGCGCTATCTGGGTTTCCGCCTGACCGAGCAGATCGTGCTGAACGACGGCACCGAAGCCGGCATGTGGCTGACGGCGACGAACAAGAGCTACGACTTCGCCTATACACGCGAAGCGCACGGGGTGAAGGGCCGCTTCCATCACCTCACCTATGCGCTCGACAGCCGCGAGGACATCCTGCGCGCGGCCGACATCTTCCTCGAGAGCGGCGTCTTCATCGAGACGGGACCGCACAAGCATGCGGTCCAGCAGACCTTCTTCCTCTACGTCTACGAGCCCGGCGGCAACCGCGTCGAGGTCGCCAATGCCGGCGCGCGGCTCGTGCTGGCGCCGGATTGGAAGCCGATCGTCTGGACGGAAGAGGAGCGCAAGAAGGGGCAGGCCTGGGGCCTCAAGACGATCGAGAGCTTCCACACGCACGGCACGCCGCCGCTCCCCGAACCGCACGCGGCCGACCGTCAGCGAACGGCCAGCCAGGACGATCTGGCCGAGGGCGGCATCGCATCGTGACCGGCATGACCGCCGGAGCGGGGTGGCCCGGTGATCGCGGAAGCCGTGTCGAGACGTGCACGCAAGCAAGTCTCCGCGGGTCGAGGATGACAGAGCAGACCGAATTCGCTTTGATGCGGGACGCAAGAAAGCGCCAGCGAGGGGAAGTACGATGAGGACACTTGCGATCGCGGCCTTGGCTGCCGCGGCATGGGCGGCTGCGGCGTCGGCTCAGGACAACGCGGCGGCGCTCAAGGACCTCGCGCCGACGGGCAAGCTCCGCGTGGCCATCGCGGTATCGCCGGCGCCGTCGGCGCTCTACGCGATCAAGGATGGGAGCGGCCAATACCGCGGCGTCGCCGTCGATCTCGGCACCGGCCTTGCCAAGAAGCTCGGCGTTCCGCTCGAACTCGTGCCGTATCTTGCCTCCGGCGAGATCACGGAAGCGGCCGGGCAGGGCGTGTGGGACGTCACCTTCATGCCGTATGATGCCGAACGCGCCAAGCACGTCGATTTCGGCGCCGCCTATCACCTCCTGCAGAGCACCTATCTCGTCGCGCCGAACTCGTCGGCGCAGACGCTAGCCGAGGTGGACCGGCCCGGCATGCGCATCGCCGGCGTTGCCAACACGGCCACGGCGCGGGCTGCCGCCGCCTCGCTGAAGACCGCCACCGTCGTTGCCGTCAAAGGCGTCGATGAGGCGGTCGAGTTCGTGCGCGACGGCAAGGCCGACGCCATCGGCTTGTCGCGCGAGTCGCTCACCGGGCTCCTCGCCAAGCTGCCCGGATCGCGCATCCTCGACGGCGGCTTCCTCAACTCGGTGACGGCGGTCGCGGTGCCGAAAGGCCGGCCGGCCGCTCTCGCCTACGTGTCGGCCTTCGTCGAGGACGAGAAGGCAGCCGGCAATGTCCGGCGCTCCTTCGACGCCGTCGGGCTCACCACCTCGATGGTCGCGCCCGCGGGCATGCGGCCTTAACTTAAACCGCCGGGGTCCACTGGACCGGGACGAACTGGAAGCGCGAGCCGTCCTTGGCGATGTGCCCGGTCGCCGGGAACGGGGCATGGTAGAACGCCACCTGCACCCGTTCCGCGGCCGCCATGTCGAGGAGCTTGCGGCGCGTCGCCCGGGCCATGTCGGCATCCTGATCGACGGTCGGCGACCAATCGGGATTGCGCACGAACAGCGCCGGGTGGTTGGTGATGTCCGACAGGATCATGAAGCGTGCGTTGCCCGATTGCACCGTGAACGTCATGTGGCCGGGTGAATGGCCGTGGGCCGCGAGCGCGGTGACGCCCGGGACCAGCTCCTGTCCCGCCTCATACTGCTTCACGTCCTTCATCATCGGGCCGAACACCCGGCGCACCACCCCGAAATTGGGCCGGCGGTTCTCCGGCGCGCGGGATTCCTGCGCCTCGTCGGTCCAGAACTTCCACTCGGTCGACGGAACCATCACCTCTGCCTTCGGAAACACTGCGCTTCCGTTCTTGAGGCGAAGGCCGTTGATGTGGTCGGGATGGAAATGGCTGATGATGACGGTGTCGACGGCGGCCGGGTCGAAGCCTGCCGCGCGGAAGTTGCTCATCCAGGTGCCGGTGGTCGGCGCGCCCGAATCGCCGTTGCCGGTATCGACGAGCACGAGCTTGCCGCCGGTGCGCAAGGCCAGCGTGTTGTAGGTGTTCTGATACCCGGTCGGCGGCAGAAACGCCTCCTGCAACGCCTGCCTCACCTCGGCGATGTCCGCGTTCCGCACGAACCCCTCGACGTCGCGCGGGGCGAAACCGTCGTTGATCGCGGTGACCTCGATCTCGCCGACCTTGTAGCGGTAGAAGCCCGGCGCCTGGCGCGTCGCGCCCGCCGCAGACGCTGCGGCGGCCCCTTGCGCCTGGGCCCAGGCAGGTCCGGCAAGGCTTACGGCCGACAACGCTGCGGGTCCGGCAGCGACGAACGAACGGCGCGTGGGCATGTGTTCCTCCCCTTCCTCGTCAAATTTTATGACTTGGGATGCTACTGAACACGATTTCCGCCACCGCGCGCCTCACGTTCCGGTGAAATCCGAGGTCGCCGAGGCGCTCGCCGCGGGGCACGCAGCGCCTCACTCCATCGCATGCCCCATCAGCACGAGCATCGGCCCCTCGACTGCGCACACGCCGGCCTGACGAGCCAGCGAAGCGGCCGTGCCGCGCTCGATATGCTCGTCGGAGCGGGTTGCGTTGAAAAGCGCCAGCGCCGGCGTGTCGGGCGGCAGCCCGTGCGCGATGGCGGTATCGAGCAGCGCCGGCAAGGTGCGCTTCGGCATGTAGACCGCCGTGGTCGCGTCGGGATCGGCGAGGGCGGCCCAGTTGAGATCGCTCGGCAGATCGCCGTGCTGGTCGTGACCGGTAATGAACTGCAACCGGCGCGCCGTGCAGCGCCGGGTCAGCGATGCGCCGAGGCGGGCGGCCGCGCCTTGCACGCTGCTGATGCCGGGGATCACCGTCACCGCCACGCCGGCGGCGGTGCAGGCGTCGATCTCCTCGCTGGCGCGCGCGAAGATCAGCGGATCGCCGCCCTTCAGGCGGACGACGCGCTCGCCGCGCACGGCAAGCTCGACGGTGAGCGCATTGATGTCGGCTTGGCGCACGGAGGGTCCATGGCCCTTCTTGCCGACCTGGATGAGCCGCGCCTCGCGCCGGGCGTAGCCGAGGATCTCGGGGGCGACGAGGTCGTCGTAGAGGATGACGTCGGCCGAGCGCAGCGCGCGCAGGGCTTTCAAGGTCAGGAGCTCCGGGTCGCCGGGGCCGGCGCCGACCAGAGTCACCGATCCGCGCCGCTCCGCCACGCCCTCGATGCAGGCGGCGAGCTCGTCGAAATCCCGATCGGTCGGCGCGCGCTCGGCTTCCGCGGCGGCGCGATCGGAGAAGAGCTGCCAGAAGCGGCGCCGGTCGGAGGCGGCCGGCAGCGCCTCGGAGAGGCGGCCGCGCCAGCTTTTGGCGGCCGCGACCCAGCGCGCGAAGCCGGCCGGCAGCAGCGCTTCGATGCTGGAGCGCACCGTCTGGGCGAAGGCCGGCGCCGCGCCGTCGGTCGAGATGCCGAGGACGAGGGGCGAGCGGTTGACGATGGCGCCGAACTGCACGTCGCAGAGCTGCGGCCGATCGATGGCGTTGACGATGGCGCCGGCCGCCCTCGCCGCGCCGACGAAGGCGGCGCAGTCCGCTTCGTCGTCGAGCCCGGCGATCGCGAAGGCGGCGCCGGCGAGATCGGCCGGCGCCCATGCGCGCTCCACGATCGCGATCGAGCCGGCGGATGCCTCGGCCGGCGCCTGACGCATCTCCTCGGACGGATCGGGCGCGAACACGACGACCTCGGCGCCCGCTGCGGCGAGGAGCTTTGCCTTCCAGGCGGCGCCAGGACCGCCGCCGGCGATCACTGCGCGCCGGCCCTCGAGCTTGATGAAGACCGGCAGGACGGCCAGCGGCGCGAGGCCGGACGGTCTCGTCTCGACCGGGTTACGGGGCAAGCTCACGGGCGATGATCCTCCTGAGTTCCGGGACGCACGATCCGCAATTGGTTCCCGCCTTGAGCGCCTGTCCGATCGCCTCGGGCGTCGCGCCGCCGCCGGCGATGGCGGCCTGGATGGCCGCGAGCCCGACGCTGAAACAGGCGCACACGGTCGGCCCGGCCGCAGCGACGCCGTCGAGGCCCTGTCCTGACACTACGAGGCGGCGGTCGATGATGGCGCCGCCGCCGGCATCGCGCAGAAGCGTCCGGACCGCCTCGAATTGCGGACGGGCCGCAGCGGGACCGACGAACACGCATCCGACGAGGTCCGCGTTGCGGAAGGCGGCGCCGCGGTAGATGCCGTCGGCGCTGTCGGCATATTCGATCACGTCCGTGTTCGGGAACAGCAGCGCCGTCCAGGCGGCCACGTCTGCCGCCGGCGCCTCGGTCGCAAAGAGGGTGGCGGTGCCGCCCTCGAGGGCCGCGCGCGACCACCAGGTTCCGCTCGGCAAGGCCACCGGGCCGCGGGCGAGCACGAAGCCGCGCTGCGACAGCGGCACCGGCGTGATGGCGGCCGGCGTCGCCTTGGCGTCGGGCTGACCCGAAAAGGGATCGACGAGTCCATGCACGAGCGCTCCGACGCGCCCGTCCGACGAGGTCTCGTGGCTCCAGTGGATCGGCGCGAACAGCGAGCCCGGCCGCTGCCCGTCGCAGATGATGGTCTCGAGCACGGCGCTGCCGAGCGCTGTTTCGACGCGCGCGAGATCGCCTGTGGCGAGGCCGAGCCGGGCGGCATCGTCTGGATGCAGCTCCACATACGGGACCGGGCGGTGCGATCCGAGTCGAGGGCTGCTCCCGGTGCGCGTCATCGTGTGCCACTGGTCGCGCGCCCGGCCGGTATTCAGGAGATACGGGAAGCGCTCCGACACCGCCTCGGCGAGCGCCGGCCGCTCGGGAACGACGAAGCGCGCGCGCCGGTCGGCTGTGTAGAAGCCGCCTTCCGCGAAGAAGCGGGCGCGGCCGGCGGCATCGCCCTCGGCCAGCGGCCACTGCACCGGCGCCAGGGTGTCGTAGTCCTCGGCGGAAAGCTCCGCGAGGCCGCCGATGTCGAAATCGCGGCTGCCGTCGTTCTCGAACGCGGAGAGCGCCGCGTGCTCGGCGAAGATC
>DASQLE010000345.1:0-3793 GCA_035630175.1 Beijerinckiaceae bacterium | reverse complement strand
CGGCCAGCAGCCAGCGCCAGCCGAAGGCGAAGGAGAGCGGGATCTCCGCGACCGGGGTGGTGACGGCGTCGGCCTCGATCGCCATGCCTACCCCTCCCGGCCGGGCTTCGCCGCAGCCGCGTCCGCCGGCAGCTCGATGCGCGCGAGATACGTGGTGCGCGGGCGCGTGTTGAGCGCGCCGAGGAGCGCGTAATTGCGTGGATCGCGTTTGCGCCCGCTGACGACGCTGTCCGGATCGTTGACGTCGCCGAACGCGATCGCCTGCGTCGGGCAGGCCTGCGCGCAGGCGGTGACGACGTCGCCGTCGCGCATCGGCCGCTCGGCGAGGCCCGCCGCGACGCGCGCGGCGCTGATGCGCTGCACGCAGTAGGTGCACTTCTCCATGACGCCGCGGTCGCGCACGGTGACCTGCGGATTGGCGGCTTCGAAGGACGGCGCGAACGGCGTGCTCTGGTAATCGAGGAAGTTGAAGCGACGCACCTTGTAGGGGCAGTTGTTGGAGCAGGTGCGCGTGCCGATGCAGCGGTTGTAGACCATGTCGTTCAGCCCTTCGGCCGAATGCACGGTGGCGTTGACCGGGCACACGACCTCGCACGGGGCGTTCTCGCAATGCATGCACGGGACCGGCTGGAAGTAGGTGCGCGGGTCGCTCGGCTCTCCGGCGTAGTAGCGGTCGACGCGCAGCCAGTGCATCTCGCGGCCGCGCGCCACCTCCTCGGGCCCGACGACGGGCACGTTGTTCTCGGCCTGGCAGGCGACGACGCAGGCATTGCAGCCGATGCAGGCGTCGAGATCGATCGCCATGCCCCAGGCATGCCCCTCGGAGGGCCAGTCCGGATACAGCGACGGCCGCTCCGTCGCCGGCTCGACGGGCTCCGGGCTCTCTGTCGCGACGACGCGGACGATGTCCCGCCCTTCCATGGCATGGTGCATCTGCGTCGTGATCACCGGACGGCGCTTTCCCGTCGGCGTGATGACGACGGTCTCGGCGCGCCACCGCGACGCCGTCGTCCGCAGCGCGTAAGCGTCGAAGCCGACGCCCTCGGCGAGGCGGCCAGCGCCGGTCCGGCCATAGCCGAGCGTCAGGGTGATCGTATCGGGCGCGTGGCCGGCGACGATGCTGGCCGGGCCGACCACCCGCCGCGCGCCGGACGCGATCTCCACCTCGTCGCCGTCGCGCACGCCGAGCGCGGCCGCCGTGTCCGGAGCCAGGAGGGCCGCATTGCCCCAGGTCTGCTTGGTGAGCGGCTTCGGCAATTCCTGCAGCCAGCCGTTATTGGCGTAGCGCCCGTCCCACAGGGCGGGATCGGGCGCGAACACGACGGAGGGGCCGCGCGGCGCCGCGGCTGGGGGCGGCAGCGGAGCGTCTTGAAGGGTGACCAGGACCGGCGCGGCGGCGGTGCCGGCGACGACGCCGTCCTCGAGCGCGCGCAGCCAGCGCGCGTCGAAATCGTCGCCCCATTCCTCGCGCCAGGCCAATTGCACGAGGGCCGGGCCTTCGAGCGCCAGCCCGGCGAGCGTCCCCACCGTCTCCTCGACCGTGACCGACGCGACCAGCGGCATGGCGGCAGGCTGGCGCAGCCCGACGGTGCCGTCGAAGGCGCGCAGATCGCCCCAGCCTTCCAGCGGGTGGCGCTGCGGCAGGTGCCAGTGGCAGGCGCGCGCCGTCTCGTCGCGATGGAAGCCGAGATGCAACGACCACGGCACGCGCCGGACGAGGGCGCCGAAATCGAGATCGGCCGGCGCGTCATAGACCGGATTGCCGCCGAGGATGAGGAGCGCCCGCACCCGCCCGCCGCCGATGGCCTCGGCCAAGCCTTCGATCGATTGCTCCGCGGGAATGGGGGCGATCACCGGCTCGATCAGGCGCACCGTCGTGCCGATCGCCCCGAGACGGGCGTTGATGCGGTGTGCCAGGGCGTGCACGACAGCCGGCTGCTCCCGGCCGACGGTGACCAGCGCCCGCGCCCCGGCCGCGCGCAGCGCGGCGGCGACGAGGGCGGCATCGCCCGTGCCGCTGCCGCCCTCGATGACGGCCGCAACGGCGCGGGCGAGGCTTTCGATGGCGCTGGGCGGAAGGGCAAGACGCTTGTCGGCGCGCGCGCCCATCAGGCTCGGCGTGCTTTCCGCGCAGAACAGCCGCGGCAGAGGACGGCCGCGCACCCGCCGCCGCGCGGCGAGATCGGCGGCATAGCGCACGTGGCCCGCCGCTTCGCTCAAGAGGTCGCCGCCGAGCGTCAGGATCGCGTCCGCCTGGGTCAGGTCATAGACGGCGTCGAGCGGACGTCCGAACGCGATCGCGGCCCCGGCCTGGGCGCGGTCGTCGTGCAGCGGCGCATAGCGATGCCAGACGGCGTTCGGGAAGGCCGAGCCGGCCGATTGCATCATCCGATCGAGAGTCGGCGAGGCGAGCGGCAGCACGAGGACGTGCAGCCCCTTGCCCTCGTCGACGACGAACTCGTTGCGGAGCGGACGCATGATCTGCTCCACGTCCTGCCAGCTTCGCGCCGCCCCGTTCTCGGTCGGGGTGCGGGATCGGTCGGGATCGTAGAGAGACAGGATCTCGGCCTGCGCGAACACGTCGGTCGCGCCGAGGCTCGCCGGGTGCAGGGGGTTGCCCTCGATCTTGATCGGCCGGCCCTCCTGCGCCTTGACGAGAACGCCGCGGCCGACGCCGTCGAGTTCGAGGGAGGTCGCGAAGGTCAGCGGCACGCCCGGCGTGTAGCCGGGCGTGTTGCGCGCCCGCGAAAGCAGCGGCGCGCCGGGCGGCGGCGAGGCGCCGCAAGCACCGACGCCGGCGAGCGCCAGCGAGGCGCTCATCAGCCGCATCAGCGCCCGGCGGTCGATTGCGGCGGCGCGGAACTCGTCCGGGAACTCGGCTTCGAGATAGGCGCGGATGTTCGGCGCATCCGCGAGCTCCTCGAGGCTGCGCCAGAGGCGCAGGCCGGCTGGGTCCTCGGCGGCCGCGAGAGCGGCCAAGTCAGGGAGACCTTCGCCGGTCATCGATGACACGTGCTGCAGCTCGTCAGCCGCGCCGGATCCGCCGGGGCGCCAGTCTCCGCAACGGCCGCCTGCGGCTCAGCCGGCCGGCCCATGGCGAAGACGGCCTCGCGCGACCCCAGGCGCGAGGCCGGGTTGCGGTGGCAATCGAGGCACCAGCCCATCGATAGGGTATGGACCTTGACCGTTTGCGGCATGCGGTCGACGCGGCCGTGGCAGGTCTCGCAGGCGACCCCCTGCCGGACATGGGCTGCGTGGTGGAAGTGGGCGAAGTCGGGCAGCCGGTGCACCGACGTCCAGCGGATCGGTTGATCGAGGGCGAGGCTCGTGCGCACGGGCTCGAGGGCGCTGGCGCCGACCCACACCTGCGCATGGCAGCTCATGCAGGTCTCGGCCGAGGGCATGCCGGCATCGGCCGCGCGCTCGACGCTGGAATGGCAGAAGCGGCAGTCGAGGCCCAGGCTGCCCGCGTGCAGGTCGTGCCGGAACGGCACCGGCTGCTGCGCCGGCTCCCCGACATTCCAGGCGGCGTCGGAGCGCGCCCAGACATAGGCGATGGCAGCCGCTCCGAGCGCTCCCGCGAGGACCAGCACGATGGCGGCGCGGAAGAACAAGGTCGCCCGGGGCTCGAACAATTGCGCCATCGTGCCTCGCCGCGCCTCCAGCATGCTGCCGAAAAGTGGAACCGCTTTTGGGAGAACAGCATGCTTAACTTCTTGGAATGGGTCACGTTCATGCGTTTTGATCGATTCGATCAAAACGCATCGTGATCTCACAGGCTTCCATGCTTCGT
>DASQLE010000344.1:0-8534 GCA_035630175.1 Beijerinckiaceae bacterium | reverse complement strand
GTGATGATCCCGCAGATGATCCGCAACGGCTATCCGCGCCTGTTCGCGGTCAACGTCACGGTGTCCGGCTCGCTGCAGCCGCTTCTCATTCCGCCGTCGCACAATGCCGTCATCTATTCGCTCGCCGCCGGCGGCACGATCTCGGTGGCCGACCTGTTCATGGCCGGCGTCATCCCCGGCCTCCTGCTCGGGCTGTCGCTGATGGCTTTGTGCCTCATCATCGCGCACCGGCAGAACTTCCCGAAGGGAGAGGTCGTGCCGCCGCGGCGGGCGCTGCGCATCGCCGGCGAAGCCTTCTGGGGCCTGCTCACGGTCTTCATCATCCTCGGCGGCATCCTCAGCGGCGTCTTCACGCCGACGGAGTCGGCGGCCGTGGCCTGCATCTACTCCTTCCTCGTCACCATGTTCATCTACCGCGACTACAAATGGCGCGAGCTGCCGCTCCTCGTCGGGCGGGTCGTGCGCACGGTCGGCATGGTCATGATCATGATCGGCTTCTCGATCGCCTTCGGCTACATGATGGCGATCATGCAGGTGCCCGCCAAGGTGACGCAGTTCTTCCTCACGATCGCCGACAACAAATACACGTTCCTCCTGCTCATCAACATCCTGCTCCTCGTCCTCGGCACCTTCATGGACCTGGCGCCGATGCTCCTGATCTGCACGCCGATCTTCCTGCCGGTCGTGAAGATGTTCGGGGTCGACCCGGTCCATTTCGGCATCATCATGATCCTCAATCTCGGCATCGGCCTCTTGACGCCGCCGGTCGGCCCGACGCTGGTAGTCGGCTGCGCCATCGGCAAGGTGTCCATGGAGGCCGTGTCGCGAAGCATCATGATCTTCTACGTGCCGATGCTGATCGTGCTCGGGCTCGTGACCTACATTCCCGCGCTGTCGCTCTGGCTGCCAAGCGTCTTCCGGTAGCGGAGAGACCGGACTGGCCGTTGGAGATCAGCACAAGGTTTGCCATACTCACCAAAACACCTCGCCAAGAAGGTGCTTTCCGGGAGGACAAAGGCCATGAACAGACGTGAAATCGTAAAGGGCGGCCTGGCGCTCGGCGCCGCGGCCGTCGCGTCCCCCTCCATCCGCGCCCAGGCGACGATCACGCTCCAGGGCGCATCGCAGTTCAACGACGACCACGCCTTCACCAAGGCGATGGTCAAGTTCGAGGAACTGGTGAAGCAGTATTACGGCAAGCCGGTCAATTTCGTCCTACACAAGAACTCGTCGCTCGGCCTCGAGAAGCAGTATTTCGAATACATGGCGCAAGGGCGGGCGGTCGATTACGCCATCGTCTCTCCGGCGCACATGTCGACCTTCTCGCGGGCGGCGCCGTTCATCGACGCTCCGTTCCTGTTCCGCGACCTGAGCCATTGGAACAAGGTGCTCGATCAGGATCTCTTGAAGCCCGTCGCCGACGAGATCGCCCAGAAGGCCGAGGTGATGCTGATCGGCTACGCCGGCGGCGGCGTCCGCAACATCTTCTCCAACAAGCCGGCCACGACCCTCGCCGAGCTGAAGGGTCTCAAGGTGCGCGTGCAGGGCGCGCCGATCTGGAGCCGCACCTTCCAGGCGGTCGGCATGGCGCCGACCGTGATCGCCTATAACGAGGTCTACAACGCCATCCAGAACGGCGTCATCAACGCCGGCGAGAACGAGGCGGCGGGCGTCGAGTCGATGAAGTTCTACGAGGTCGGCCCGCACCTCCTCATGACCGAGCACGCGATCACGATCCGTCCCCTCTGCTTCTCGTCGAAGACGTTCAAGACGTTGCCGCCGGAACTGCAGGCGGCGGTGGTCAAGGCCGGCAAGGAGGCGGGCGCCCATGGCCGCCAGATCGAATCCTCGGAAGACAATGCCAAGCTCGACGCCCTCGAGAACGCCGGCAAGCTGAAGCGCGTGCCCTTCAAGGACCGCGCCGAGATGAAGAAGCTCGTCGATCCCGTGATGGTCGCCTACGCCAAGGAGATCGGGGCCGATTCGATTCTCGAGAAGATGAACGCGATCGCTTGAGGCCGGCCGGCGGCCGCGCCGTGCGCGACGGATCTCCTCCGGAGACGCCCGATCCTCTCCCGCTGCCGCTCGCGGTTGCGGGAGAGCCCTCGCGCGCCGACGTCGCTTCCGTCCCGTCCGGGCGCAGCCTCTGGCGCAGGCTGACGGCCTGGTACGGCGCGTTGCTGTCCTGGCTTCTGGTCGTCGCCGTCGCGGTCCTCGTCATCCCGGTCTCGGTGCAGATCTTCTCCCGGTTCACGGCTCTCATCCCGCATTACATCTGGACCGAGGAGATGGCGCGCTTCCTGTTCGTGTGGACGATCATGATCGGCGCCATGCTCGGGGTCCGCGAGAGCACGCATTTCGAGGTCGACGTGTGGCCGAGGGTGCCGCGCCGGGTGGAGGCCGCCGTCAAGCTCGTCGCGCGTCTCGGCGTTCTCGTCGTCGCGCTGGTCTTCGTGTGGTCCGGCATCGAGTTCACGCGCTTCGCCTGGTATCGCATCTCGGAACTCGCGGAGCTGCCCCTCTGGCTCATCCACATCGCCTGGCCGATCACGGGCCTCACCTGGCTCGTGTTCCTCGGCGAGCAGATGTGGGACGAGCTCGCCATCCTGACCGGTCGAGATCGGGCCGATGCGCTGGCCTGAGTTGTCCCGTCGACCCGTCCGACCGCGGCGGCGCGGATGACCGGCGCCGCGCTCACGGCAGGCCAGGCCGCCCTGATCCTGTTCGGCCTGTTCTTCCTGTTCCTGTTTCTGCGGGTGCCGGTCGCCTTCGCGCTGGCGCTCGCCTGCCTGCCGGTGCTCGCCCTCGAGCCGCGCCTCTCCGCCATGGGCCTCGTTCAGGAGACCTTCAACGCCTACAATTCCTTTATCCTGTTGGCGGTACCGTTCTTCCTCCTCACCGCCAACCTCATGAATGTCGGCGGCATCACCGACAGGCTCGTGCGCCTCTCGCGCACCATGGTGGGGCATTGGCCGGGCGGCCTCGCCCAGATCAACGTGGTGCTGTCGATCTTCTTCGCCGGCATCTCCGGCTCCTCCACCGCCGACGCCGCCAGCCAGTCGAAGATCTTCATCGAGGCGCAGCGCCGGGAGGGCTACGACGACAGCTTCTCCGTCGCCATCACGGCCGTCTCAGCTGTGCTCGCCGTCATCATCCCGCCGTCCATCCTGATGATCGTCTGGGGCGGCATCCTGTCGGTCTCGATCGGCGCCCTGTTCCTGGCCGGCATCATCCCGGGCCTCCTGATCGGGCTTGTGCAGATGGCGACCGTCCATGCCTATGCGAAGGCGCGCGGCTACCCGACCTATCCGCGCTCCAGCTGGGGCGAGCTCGTGCGGTGGCTGCTCGTCTCGCTGCCGGCCTTGACCACGCCGGCCATCATCATCGGCGGCAAGATCTTCGGCTGGTTCACGGCCACCGAATCCGCCTGCATCGCCGTGCTTTACGCCGGCGCGCTGTCGCTCGTCGTCTACCGGGAGATGGACCTGAAGGGCCTCCACGGCGCCCTGCTCGACACCGGCAAGCTGGCGGCGGTCGCCCTGTTCTGCGTCGGCACCGCGAGCGCCTTCGGCTGGCTGCTCGCCTATTACCAGATCCCGAAGACCATCCTGGCGGGCGTTGCAGGGTGGGGCATGGGATTGACGCAGACCGGCTTCTTCATCGCCTTCGTCTTCCTCGTCGTCGGCTGCTTCCTCGACGCCATCCCGGCCATCATCATCGTCGGCACGATCCTCGATCCGCTCGCCAGGGCGGTCGGCATGGATCCGGTCCACTTCGCCATGATCGGCATTGTGTCGCTGGCCTTTGGCCTGGTGACGCCGCCCTACGGACTCTGCCTCATGATCTCCTGCGCCGTTGCCGGCATTCGCATCGGCGACGCCATCAAGGATACGATGATCATGCTCCTGCCGATGCTGGCGGTCCTGGTCCTGCTCATCCTGTGGCCCGACCTGGCGCTGTTCCTGCCGAGCCTGATCTCGCCGGAGTTCCTGCGCTGACGGGCGAGCTCATCTCATCCGAAGGAGATGCCGATGGTCCAGAGACGCCGCATGTCGAAGGTTTTGGGCATCGCTCTCGACGGAATCGACCTATCGAAACCGCTTTCCGGCCCGGCATTCCGCGAGGTTGAGCAGGCGTTTTGGGAGGGGCAGGTGCTCGCCATCAAGGGGCAGCGGCTCGAGCCGGGCCAGTTCCTCGCCTTCGCCCGCCTGTTCGGCAAGCCGGAGCCGCATGTCATCGACACGTTTCATCATCCCGAGGCTGCCGATATCCTCATCCTGTCGAACCGCAAAAGGCCGGACGGCTCACCGGCCGGCCTCGCCGACGGCGGCACGTATTTCCATACAGACTATTCCTACCTGGAGGTGCCGGCGCGGGTGACGATGCTCTATTCGGTCGAGGTGCCGTCGAAGGGCGGCAACACGCTGTTCGCCGACATGTACGCCGCCTACGACGATCTGCCGGCGGCGACGAAGGCTCGGATCGAGGATCTCGTCGTGCTGCATCATTACGGCAATCGCGACGACCTCGACGAGACGTCGCGGACCGCGGCCTCGCGGCTCTCGGACGAGCAGAAAAGCAAGGTCACCTGGGTCAAGCACAAGCTCGTGCGCACCCATTACGGCACCGGCCGCAAGGCCCTCTACGCGGTGTCCGGCAGCTCCTTCGAGATCGAAGGCATGCCGCGCGATGAAGGCGTGGCGCTGCTCGATGAGCTCAAGGCGCACGCCCTGCAGGACAAATACCGCTTCAGCTACTTCTATGACGTCGGGGACGTGGTGCTGTGGGACGATCTGGCGACGCTGCATTCCGCGACCCTGACCGACCCGGGCGATCCCCGCACCTTGTGGCGGATCACGGTGAAGGAGCCGGCCGGCGCATCGTAACGACGGTCAGAACCCGTAGAACTCGGCCGGGTTGTCGACCAGGATGAGCCGGCGCTTCGCTTCGTCGGGCGCCCAGTCGAGCAGGACGTCGAGCAAAGTCGCGTCGTCCGGCTTGTCCTGCACGGACGGGTGCGGCCAGTTGCTGGCCCACAACATCCGCTCCGGAGCCGCCTTCACCAGCGCCTTGGCGAGCCGGCCGACGTCTTCGTAGAGCGGCGCCCCGTGTTTCGAGACCTCGTAGGCTCCCGACAGCTTGACCCAGACCCGGCCCGTATCGATCAGGCCGAGAAGGCACCCGAAGGCCGGGTGCTCCGGCGGCACCGGCTCCAGAAACTTGCCGACATGGTCGATGACGATGCGTCCCGGCCAGGAGCGCACCTGCGCCTCGCGCTCCGGGAGATCGCGGCCGTCGAGCTGCAGCTGGACGTGCCAGCCGACCTCCTGCACGCGCGCGGCGATCCGGTCGAGCCGCTCCCACGGGATCGGCGCGCCCGCCAGCATGTGGAAGCGCGCGCCGCGAATGCCGCGATCCGTCAGATCCTGCAGGATCGCAGGGTCGACTGTGTCGTCGACGATGGCGACGCCGCGGGTGTTGTCTGGCCCGAGCGCGGCGATAGCGTCCACCGTACAGCGGTTGTCGGTGCCGTAGGTGGAGGGCTGCACGACGACCGTGCGGCTGAGCCGGAGCCGTCGCTTGACCGCGAGGTAGTCCGGCACGAGGGCGTCCGGCGGCGTCGACACCGCCGTCGCCGCCGTCGGATAGCGCCGGTCGTAGATGTGCATGTGCGTGTCGCACGCGCCATCCGGCGCTTTGAGCTGCGGTTCGCTCGCCATGTTGCGGCCCTTACGTGAGCTCGATCGACACGGCTCGCCCCTCGGCGGAGGATTGCAGCATCGCCTCGATCAGCACCTGCACCTTGACGGCCTCGCGGCCGCTGACCGCGGGCTCGCGTCCGTCGCGCACCGCTTCCAGGAAGTCGGCGATGAGCGCCTTGTGGGCTTCGTGCGAGAACGCCATCGGATCGGCGCCGCCGCCGCCGGCCGAGCTGCCTTCGCGGCGGTCGCGGCGGCCGTCCTTCCAAAAAACCTCCAGAGTCTCGGCCGCGAGCACGGCCGTCGCATGCTCGCAGGCGAGCTCGATGCGCTCGGCAAAGCCGGGATACGCGACCGTGGTCGCGTCGATCGTCCCGGCGGCGCCGTTGCCGAATTCGACGGCCGCGACCGCGATGTCCTCCGTGTCGATCGCCCGGAGGGAAGAGGTCTTGGCGATGGCGGCGACACGGGCGACCGGCCCCGTCAGGCTCTGGAACAGGTCGAGGGTGTGGATGGCTTGGGTGAGCAGCACGCCGCCGCCGTCGCGCGCTTTGGTGCCGCGCCCAGCTTGCGCAAAATACTCGGGCGGACGCCACCAGCGGATCGCGGCGGACGCGGATACCAGCCGGCCCATCGCGCCGCCCTCGACGAGCGCCCGCAATTCGCGCGCGGCGGCGCGGAAGCGATGCTGCAGCACGACCGCGAAAACGAGCTTCGCCCGGCTCATCGCCGCGACGGCCCGCTGGGCCCGCTCGACCGAGACCTCGACGGGCTTCTCCAGAAGCACGTGCTTGCCGGCCGCCGCGCAGCGCTCGACGAGGTCGAGGTGGGTGGTCGGCGGGGTCAGCACGATCATCGCATCGATGCTCTTGTCGCGAAGCACCTCGTCGAGATCGGCGGCCAGCGGCAGGTCCGGATTGGCCTGGCCGAATTCCGCGCGCCTCGCCGGGCTCGGCGCATGGCACGCGGCGATCTCGACGATGTCGCCGAGCTCGCGCAGGCTCTGCAGGTGCGGCTTGTGCGCCATGCCGAGCCCGACAATGGCCACGCGCAGACGATCGCTCATGTGTGTCGACGAGGAGCTCGAGAAGGATGCTGGACCGGACTGTAGCCGATGCCGTAAGTCTCGCAAGGCGGCGGGAGCGTGGTGCGGGAGGAGGAGACCATGGACCCAACCAAGCGGACCGTCCTGATGGGAGCGGCGGCCATGTCGTCCGCGCTCATCGCCTCGAACGCCCTCGGGCAATGGCGTCCGAGCGGGCGCTATCCCGATCCGGCCGTCGAATCGCTCGACCCGAGCTTCAACAAATACCGGATCGGAACAGCGGCGGTGGAGCGCATCGCCACCGGGATGCGCTGGGCCGAGGGTCCGATTTGGTTCGGGGATGGGCGCTGCCTGCTGTGGAGCGACATCCCGAACAACCGCATCATGCGGTGGGACGAGGAGACCGGCGCGGTCACCGCCTTCCGCAAGCCGTCCGGATACAGCAACGGCCTGACCCGCGACCGGCAGGGGCGCCTGATCGCCTGCGAGCACGAAGGCCGCCGCGTCACGCGCACCGAATACGACGGCACGGTCACGGTTGTCATCGACCGCTTCGAGGGCAAGCGCCTCAACTCGCCGAACGATGTCGTCGTGACGTCGGACGGATCGATCTGGTTCACCGATCCGCCGTTCGGCATCTCCGGCACCTACGAGGGCTACCGCGCCGATCCGGAACTGCCGCAGAACGTCTACCGGGTCGATCCGGGCGGGCAGGCGACGGTCGTGATCGGCGATCTGCGCGGACCGAACGGGCTCTGCTTCTCGCCCGACGGGCGCAAGCTCTACGTGGTCGAGGCGCGGGCCGTGCCGAACCGGCTGATCCAGGTCTACGACGTCGACGGCGGCAAGCTCGCGGGCAAGCGCGTCTTCGCCGATTGCGGGCCGGGCACCGCCGACGGCATCAAGTGCGACACCGACGGCAACCTGTGGTGCGGCTGGGGCATGAGCGAGGAGCTCGACGGGGTCGTGGTGTTCTCGCCCGAGGGCAAGATGATCGGCCGCATCCGCCTGCCGGAGCGTTGCGCCAACCTGTGCTTCGGCGGCGCCAAGCGCGACCGGCTGTTCATGGCGAGCAGCCAGTCCGTCTATTCCCTTTACGTGCACGCCCAGGGAGTGCCGGGAGCTTGAGGCGATGCGGCTTCGCGTCCTGATGAGCCATCCGCCCGAGATCCTCGCCCAATATTTCGGCGAGGAGCCTCTCGCGGCGATGCGCGAGGTGGCCGACGTCACCCTCAATGCGACAGGCCATACCCTGCCGGAAGCCGAGCTGGCGGCTGCGGCCCGGGGCCAGCATGTCGCCGTGCTCGACCGCACCACGGCGGGGCCGCGCACCCTGTTCCAGTCGTCTCCGGATCTCGCCGCGGTGTGCCGCGTCGCCGTCGACATCCGCAACATCGACGTCGCCGCCGCAAGCGAAGCCGGCATCCTCGTCACGCAAGCGACGCCCGGCTTCATGGATGCGGTGGCGGAATGGATCGTCGGCGCCATCATCGACCTCGCGCGCGGCTTCACCCGCTGCTCCCTGGTCTATCGGGCCGGAGAGGAGCCGGAGATGCGCACCGGCCGGCAACTGAGCACCAGCACCGTCGGCATCGTCGGCTACGGCCAGATCGCGCGGCGCTTGCGCGCCTTGCTGGCCCCGTTCGGCTGCCGCGTCGTGGTTCACGATCCGTATGTCTCGGCCGGCCCGGACGGGCCGGACCTCGTCGCCCTCGACGACCTCCTCGCGCAAGCCGATTTCGTCGTCTCTTTGGCGACGGCCACCGACGAGACGGAGAACCTCTTCGACG
>DASQLE010000343.1:0-3541 GCA_035630175.1 Beijerinckiaceae bacterium | reverse complement strand
GCCTATTGGGAGGCGCAGCGCCGCGTCGACGCGTGCTGGGAGAACGCCGCCGCGTGGTGGCGCTCGAGCATCCTCAACACCGCCCATGTCGGCTGGTTCTCGTCCGACCGCACCATCCGCGAATACGCCGCGGACATCTGGACAGTGCCGGTGCCCGAGCGGCCAGCCTGAGCGCGGCCACCACAGGAGCCGGTTCCACGAAGGCTCGGCCTCCGTTCGGCTTAGACTCGCCTTCTTTCACGAGAAAAAGTTTCGGCGGCATGTCGATCCCGCCGAAACTCGTTCGTCGTAGGGCAGGGAGGCCGGTGCCTCCGGGGATCAGAGGAGACAGGACGATGCGCGTCATGGTTCTGGTGAAAGCGACGGAGGACAGTGAAGCGGGCAGGATGCCCACGACCGAGCTCCTCGAGGCGATGGGAAAGTTCAACGAGGAGCTGGTCAACGCCGGCGTCATGCTGGCCGGCGACGGGCTGAAGCCGTCGTCGCAGGGCAAGCGCGTGGCCTTCGACGGCCCCGGCCGCACGGTCATCGACGGGCCGTTCGCCGAGACCCGCGAGCTGGTCGCCGGCTTCTGGGTCTGGGAGGTCAAGGACATGGCCGAGGCGGTCGCATGGGTGAAGCGCTGCCCCAATCCGATGTTCGGCCCGAGCGAGATCGAGATCCGGCCGGTTTACGAGATGGCCGATTTCGGCGAGGCCCTGACGCCGGAGCTCGCCGAGCTGCACGACCGGACCCGCGAGAAGGCGGGCACCCGCTGAGGTTCCTTTCCTGGCTCAGGGCAGTCACGGACGTCGACCGGTCTGCGAGGACGATCTATTCGGGATCATGGCCACGGCCGAAAGCCATCGCGCCGTCGAGGCGGTCTTCCGGATCGAGCAGGCCCGGCTGATCGCCGGCCTCGCCCGGATGGTGCGCGACTTCGGCCTCGCCGAGGAGCTGGCGCAGGACGCGCTCGTGATCGCGCTCAACGAATGGCCGAAGAGCGGCGTGCCGCTCAATCCCGGCGCCTGGCTGATGGCGGCGGCCAAGCGCCGGGCCATCGACGGGCTGCGCCGCGAGACGATGCTCGCGAAGAAGCACGCCGAGATCGCGCGGGATCTCGAGACGGAACGCGATGCCGGCGTCGAGGCCATCGAAGCGGCGATCGACGACGACATCGGCGACGAGCTTCTCGGCCTGATCTTCACCGCCTGCCATCCGGTCCTGTCGGCCGAGGCGCGCGCGGCGCTGACCCTGCGCCTGATCGGCGGGCTGACCACCGATGAGATCGCCCGTGCCTTCCTGTCGAGCGAAGCAACCGTTGCCCAGCGCATCGTGCGCGCCAAGCGGACGCTCGGCAAGGCCGGCCTCACCTTCGCCGTGCCGCGCGGCAAGGAGCGGGACGAGCGACTCGCCTCGGTGCTGGAGGTCATCTACCTGATCTTCAACGAGGGCTATGCGGCCACCGCCGGCGAGGACCTGATCCGCCCGGCCCTGTGCGCCGAGGCGCAACGCCTCGGCCGCATCCTGGCGCGCCTGATGCCCGACGAACCCGAGGTGTTCGGTCTTCTCGCCCTAATGGAAATTCAGGCTTCGCGCCTCAATGCCCGCACGGGCCCGGACGGCTCGCCGATCCCCCTGACCGAACAGAACCGCGCCCGTTGGGACCAGCTCTTGATCCGCCGCGGTCTCGCCGCCTTGAGCCGCGCCGAGGCCCTTGGCGGCGGGAGCGGCGCTTACGCCCTGCAGGCCGCGCTGGCGGCCTGCCACGCACGCGCGCGCAAGGCGGACGAGACGGACTGGCGAAGGATCGCGGCGCTCTACGATAGACTGCGTGACGTCATGCCGTCGCCGGTGATCGATCTCAATCGGGCCGTGGCCCACAGCATGGCCTTCGGTCCGGAAGCCGGGCTCACGCTCCTCGGCGAGATTGCCGATGCCGCTTTGCGCAACTACGCGCCGCTGCCGGCGGCCATGGGGGATTGTCTCTTCCGGGCCGGCCGACTCGCCGAGGCGAAGGTCGAATTCGAGTGGGCGGCTGGGCTAACCCGCAACGCGCGCGAGAGAGCCTTTCTCCTCCAGCGCGCGACGGCCTGCGGCGCCTACCCAGAATCACTGAACGCACGCCGTGACCCGGTGGCTCGCTGAGCCCCGACCCTTGATCAGATCAAGATGCGTTTTGATCAAATCGAAACAAACGCATGAACGTGATCGAGTCCAAGTTGAGCGCTTACACGTGCCAGGAAGCGGCCGGTTGTGGAGGCCGTCGCTTCACGCTTGGCTCTGCGGCTGGGCGCCACGGCGCTTGCGCGGAGCTGTTTTGGGCACAAGCGACTTAGCGGTCCCATTGCCTTTGGCGCTGGGGGACGCTTGAACCGGGGTCTCCCCGGCGGTCGCCGCTGGAGGATTCGGGGCGCCTGAGGCCCTCGCGCCGGCTGCGCCCAATTCCCGCTCCGCCTGCAGCCAATGTTCCTCGTCGCGGCCATGCTGGCGGCCGTTGCTGTCCCAGAGTTCGTATGCGCGTGCGCGGATCTTCTCGTCGTCGCTGTTCATGTCGGCCTCCATTTGCCCGCTCTCGCTGCTGATTCGCCCGCCTCTACGGCCGCGCTAGCACGCACGCGCAACGGGAAAAAGGGCCAAGCGCTATGCGGAACCTGTCGCGATGCGATGCTGCAGCGCACGACGTGACGCGCTCGGCAACCGCACGGGGCTCGCCGACGGAGCACGCGGGCCAAGCGTGTAAGAGAATCGTAATGGTTGTCGCCCATGACTGCGGCGCTCGAGCATGCTGCTCGATTCCTCCAGGTCGATCACGTCCATGCGCTTTTGATCGATCCGACCTGATCCGGCGGCTGATCCTATGGCGTTTCCGGTCATTGCCCGCGACTCGGTTCGCGGACGCCTGCAGCGCCTCGTCGTCATTTCGGTCGGGCTGGCGCTCGCCTGCTCCGCAATCCTCGATCTTTGGCAGGAAGCCGACCGCTACATCGCCGACAAGCGCGAAGGCCTTTTGGTCACCGCCACCGTGGTCGCCGCCGCCTCCGCCAAGGCCGTCGCGACCGGCGACGTTTCGCTGATCTTCGACAGCCTGCGCCCAGTCGCCCAGGTGCCGGGGCTTGTCAGGGCCGAGGTGGCGGCCCCAGACGGACAGGTTCTGGCGCAGATCGACGGTGCCATGCGCTCGGCGAGCGAAGCCGGAGACAGCTCCGTCTCGGCGTTCCTGCGCACCCGCACGGTCCGCGTCGAGGTGCCGGTCATCGACGGCGGTCGCCCGGTCGGCCGCCTGTCGCTCGTCAGCGAGAGCCGCGACCTCGTCAGCCGGCTCGCCGAGGTGCTGCTGATTGCGGCGGCCGGATCGGTCCTCGCCATCAGCATCGGCCTTCTCATCGCGCAACGCCTGCAGCGATCGATCACGGCTCCTCTCGTCATGCTCGCCGAGGACATGACGCGGATCGCCGAAACGCACGATTACAGCAGCTCCGTCGAGGTCACCACCCAGGACGAGACCGGCGCGCTCGCCAAGCGGTTCAACGGCATGATGGCGGAGATCCGCAAAGCGACC
>DASQLE010000342.1:0-6070 GCA_035630175.1 Beijerinckiaceae bacterium | reverse complement strand
AACGGCTCCCTGACGCGGCGTAACGGCGAACCCGTCAGCCCAGGAGCCAGGCAAGGGAGCGCCGCAAAGCCGCGGCGCCGTCGCGGTCGAACCAGCGGCCGTGGCTGAAGATGACCCGCTCCGGCGCGAGGGCCAACAGCCGCGACGCGGCCTCGAGCGCTTCGCGTCGTTTCGCCCGAATGACGAGGCGCAAGTAGATCGGCGCCTTCCCGTTCGGCGCCAGCACGCCGCTGAGCCGCGCCAGGAAACGCATGGGGAGAGGCAGCTTCGCGGGCTCGAGGTTCACCACGAGATCGGTGAGAACCAGCGTCCGGCTCGGCCTATGGAAAACATCGATCTCGCGGAACCCCGCGCCGCCGGGCACGACGACGTGCTCCATCACGTCCGACCACTCGGCCGGCGCGGCGTCGCCGAGGTCCCGATCAATGCGCAGGCCGGACTTTTTGACCGAACCGCGCTCGCGCACGCCCGGCGCCGCCCAGGTGACGGCGTCCGGGCAGCGCTCCTGCCAGTCCCGCACGAACATCCAATGGGCCATGTTCGGGACCAAGAGGTGACGGATGCGGCCATGCCGTTCCAACTCGGCGCGAAGGCTCTCGTCATAACGCGTCGGGGAATGCAGCCAGAGATCGCCGTTGCCGAGCCGGATGGCGGTCATCCGCACCGGGAGCGGCATGCCCATGACTCTGACCGGCCCGCTATCGACGATCCATACATCGTCCGTCACCGGCTTCAGCGTATCGAGCGGCGGATAGGTCGCGGGATCGGGCGGGGACGCCGCGCTCATCGCGATAGGATCGGTCAGGCGCCGAGGTTGCGCACGCCGTCGGCGATCGCGCCGCCGGCCTCGTCGAGATCGGGCGCATCGATGCGGCGGTAGACCGCCTCGACCATGCTGAAGGCGCCGAAGGCGAACAAGCCCGCCGCCGTGACGCCGAGCAGGATCCACCCCAACGGTTGCGCCGCCAGCGCTTCCAGGGCTCCGCCGAGGCCGCGCGCCTCCGAGGCGCGGCTGTGCAGCGCGGCCGCGACGAGAAAGCCGCCGATCACGAGAAACACGACGCCGCGGGCGGCAAAGCCGAGGCGGCCCATCGGCACCGCCCAGCGCGCCACGTCCCGGCTGCAGACGAGGTGCTCCGTGACCTTGCCCCGCCACGCCTTAACCGCGAAGGCGATGCCGGCGCCGGCGACGCCGATGCCGACGAGGCCGACCAGCCACGGGCCGAGGGGCTGCGCCATGAGCCATGCGGTCCAATCCCGCGCGGCGCTGTCGTCTCCGCCCCTGCCGCCCGAGCCGAGCGCGAGGCCGCCGGCCGAAGCCGCGAGCCCGAGCGCGATGATCCCGCCGACGAGGTGGCCGCCGCGGATCGCCAGCCCCTTCCATTCGCTGCCACGACGATCGGCGTCGGTGATCGCCTCGACGAACCGCCACGCCGAGAAGCACAGGAATCCGATCGCGATGAGGCCGAGGAGAACGCGTCCGAACGGCTGTGCGAGGAGCGTCCGCAGGGCGTTGCTGCTGCCGCCGGTCTCGCCGCCGGAACCGACGGCGGCCAGCACCGCCAGCCCGCCGACCAGGCAATAAACCACGCCGCGCGCCGCGTGGCCAAGCCGCGCCATCATCTCCAGCGTGTTCTGCGAGGTCATGTCTGACGACGCGCGAGAGGCAGGCAAGTTCCTCCGCGACCTCTCTTCGACGCGACCTCCGCCTGGCCTATGTCGCGCGGCGCCAGCGAGACGACGACACGACGCGGCCCGTCAGCCCATCACGACGACGCGCGTGCCGAGCGGAACGCGCTCGTAGAGGTCGATGGCGTCCTGGTTGATCATGCGGATGCAGCCAGACGAAACGCTCGTGCCGATCGTCCAAGGCTCCGTCGTCCCGTGGATGCGGTAGAGCGTGTCCTTGTTGTTCTGCCACAGATACAGGGCGCGCGCGCCGAGCGGGTTGCGCGGACCGCCCGGCATGCCGACGCCGCTCTGCAGATTGACGAGCGTGCGCTTGAGCTCGGGCTGGCGCTCGATCATCTCCTTCGGCGGATACCAATCCGGCCACGCCTGCTTGGAATTGATCGTCGCCGTGCCCGACCAGGCGAAACCCTGCCGGCCGACGCCGACGCCGTAGCGCAAGGCCGTGCCGGTGCCTTCGACAAGGTAGAGGTAGCGGCTGCGCGGATCGATGATGACCGTGCCCGGCGGCTCGCGCGTCCGCACCGCGACCCGCGCCCGGAGATAGGCCGGGTTGATGCGCGACACGGGCGCGGGCGGGATCGGGAACGGCTCTCCGCGCACGGGACCATAAAGGTCCAGGGGCGCTGCGCTCGTCCACTCGGGAAGAACGCCGCCGGCGAGGCTAGCGGCGGTTCCGGCCAGAACGGCACGGCGGCTGATATCAGGCATCGATCCTTCTCTCTTCGTGAGCCCAAGCAATTTTATAATAAGCGCGAAAACGGCCCCGGCTAGGCCATGCCGGAGAAAAGCGTGACCGCCCGGCCTGAATGGCAGGTCCCCGGGTCGCTCGGCGCGAAATGGGATGCCCAAGCCTCTGTAAATGATCACGTTCATCCGTCTTGCCGGCGCGCGTCGACAGCGCGTCTCCCCGCTGCCACGCTCGGCCCGCAAGGCAACGTATTCGCGGTTTTTGACATAGTGTCGCCGCAATGGTGAACGCCACTTAGGACGTGAGTAGACGCTGATGAAGGACGGGCCTGCGGCGACCCGAACCTCCTGCAGCGTGCGTGGGGGTATGCCGTGTCGCCGCTTGTCAACTCGCGCCGTTCGGCGCGCCGCACTTCGTCCGCCGGCCGCGCCGGCGCGTTCGCCTCGCCCCTTCCTTTCATCGCCATCGGGTTTGGGGCGCTCCTCGGCACCGCCATCCTCGCCGTCGTCGACCGCTCCGGCCATCGGGCGGCATCCGTGCAAAGCGATCCGAGCCGAACGCTGCGCCGGGGCGATGCCGTGCTCGTTGCGGCGCCGACCAGCCCGGCGAAAGCACCTGTCGAAGCCTCCGTCCCGAACCGGGCTGGGCCGGCCTTGTTCGCGGCGAGCAGCGCCGGCGCTGAGATGGCGGCGGCCGCGCCGCGTCCCGCAGAGGCGGCCCCTGCGCTTCGCGCGGCTGCCGCTCCGCCGGCCCCATCCACCGCACTGGCCGCCGAGCTGCGCCCGCAGCCCGCAGAGGGGCCGGTCGTCACCGCGAGCCTCGCGCAACCGGTGCCGCCCGTTCGACCGCCGATTGCGACCCCGCCGCAAGCAGCCGCGCCGGCGGCTACCGCGCCGGCAGCGGTCGCACCGCCGGGGGCCGCTCCGAAGGGCTTGATCAAGGCCGACGCGACCGCCTCGACCGATTGCCTGCCGGTCGCCTTGCGGGCCGTTCTCGCCGATGTCGCCGCCCGCTTCGGCGAGGTCACGGTCGTGTCCACCCATCAGCTCAACACCGGCAACCACAGCGCCGGCAGCATCCGCGAGAAGCTGCACACCGATTGCCGCGCGGTCGATGTCCGTCCCGACCGCACCCGCATCGACGAGATCAAGGCGTATCTGCGCACCCGACCCGAGATCAACGGGGTCGAAAGCTACCGCAACGGCGTCGTGCACATGGACGCGAGCGGCACCGCCGCCGCCACGCGGACGCGGGTGGGCGAGGTGCAGGCGCAAGCCCCGGCGCAGGCTCTGCCGAAGGACATCCCGCCGCCGGCGCCGCCGCCGGAAACCCGGACGAGCCTCTTCACGCCGGTGCCGAACGAGCGCTACCGGTAAGCCCCCCTCCCACATCGGCTACGCCATTTGCACATCCGCCTTCCCCCTCCCCTGCGGGGGAGGTAGGCGGCGTTCGGCCTGGCGAGCGGGTCGGCATCAAGGCTTGTCGCAATGGGCATGAAAGGGGGACGGTGTCGCTCTTTGACAGGCCGCCCCCCACCCGGCTCGGCCTGAATCCTTGACCGGGCGGCCGATCTCGCGTCAAACCGGCCCGAACCCTTCGGCTGTCCCCATGCCCCGCGTCCTCGTCGTCGACAATTACGATTCCTTCACCTGGAACCTCGTCCATCTGATCGGCCCCCTGGTGCGCTCGATCGAGGTGGTGCGCAACGACGAGACCACCACCGACGCGATCCTCGCGCTCGAGCCGGACGCCGTCGTCCTGTCGCCGGGTCCGTGCACGCCCGGCGAGGCCGGCATCTGCCTCGACCTCGCCCGGCGCGCCGGCGAGCGCATCCCGATGCTCGGCGTCTGCCTCGGCCATCAGGCCATCGGACAGGCTTTCGGCGGCGACATCGTGCGCGCGCCCGTCCCCATGCACGGCAAGGTGTCCGAGATCCGCCACGAGGGCGGCGCCGTGTTCCGCGGCATCAACGGTCCCTTCCCGGCGACCCGCTATCATTCCCTCGTTGTCGCCCGCGACACCTGCCCGGCCGAGCTCACGATCACGGCCGAGACCGCGGACGGGATCATCATGGGCCTGTCGCACCGGAACCTGCCGGTGCACGGCGTGCAGTTCCACCCGGAAAGCATCCTGTCCGATCACGGCGGCACGATCGTGCGCAACTTCCTCGACATGGCCGCGACGTGGAACCGCGAGCGGCGCTCCCAGGCCGCCGGCGCCGTGCACTGACCATGGATTCGTTCAAGCCCTACCTCGCCAAGGTCGCGGCCGGCGCCTCCTTGAGCCGGCCGGAGGCGCGCGACGCCTTCGACATGCTGCTCTCGGGCGAGGTCACGCCGGCCCAGGCCGGCGGGTTCCTCATGGCGTTGCGCGTGCGCGGCGAGGCGCTCGACGAGATCATCGGCGCGGTCTCGGCGATGCGCAGCCGCATGCTGCCGGTCGCGGCCCCCGAGCGGGCCATCGACATCGTCGGCACCGGCGGCGACCAGTCGGGCAGCTACAACATCTCGACGCTCGCCGCGCTGGTCGTCGCCGGCTGCGGCGTGCCCGTCGCCAAGCACGGCAACCGCGCTGCCTCCTCGAGGTCCGGGGCGGCCGACGTGCTGTCGGCGCTCGGCGTCAAGATCGGGCTCGATCCGGCGGCGCTGTCGCGCTGCCTCAACGACGCGGGCCTCTGCTTCATGTTCGCGCAGACGCATCACGCCTCGATGCGCCATGTCGCTCCCGTGCGCGTCGAGCTCGGCACGCGCACCTTGTTCAACCTGCTCGGCCCGCTGTCCAATCCCGCCGGCGTCAAGCGGCAGCTCCTCGGCGTGCCCTCGCCCGTCTGGCTCGAACCTCTGACCGAAGCCTTGAAGGAACTGGGATCGGGGCGCGTCTGGGCCGTGCACGGCTCCGACGGGCTCGACGAGATCACCACCACCGGGCCGACTGCCATCGTCGCTCTCGAGAACGGCACCGTGCGCCGCTTCACGATCACGCCCGAGGAAGTCGGCATCGCGCGGGCCAAGCCGGACGACCTGAAAGGCGCCGATCCCGACCACAACGCCCGCGCGCTGCGGGCCGTCCTCGACGGCGCGCGCACGCCGTACCGCGACATCGCCGTCCTCAACGCCGGCGCCGCCCTGGTCGTCGCCGAGGAAGCCGGCGACCTTCGCGACGGCGTCGCCCGCGCCGCCCGCTCGATCGAGACGGGCGCCGCCAAGGCGGTTCTCGACAAGCTCGTCGCCGTCTCGAACGCCTGACCATGAGCGACATCCTCGCGCGCATCGAAACCTACAAGCGCAAGGAGATCGCGCTCGCCAAGGCGCAAGTGCCGCCGGCGGAGATCGAGCGCGCCGCGGCGGCGGCGAGCCCGCCGCGCCCCTTCGCGGCCGCCATCGAGCGGCGCCTCGCGCAGGGGCAGCCGGCGCTGATCGCCGAGATCAAGAAGGCGAGCCCCTCGCGCGGCCTGATCCGCGCGGATTTCGATCCGCCGCGCCTCGCCCGGGCCTATGCCGAGGGCGGCGCCGCGTGCCTGTCGGTGCTGACGGACGCGCCCTCGTTCGAGGGCCGTCCCGAATATCTGGCGCAAGCCCGCGAGGCCTCCGGCCTGCCCGTCCTGCGCAAGGATTTCTTGTTCGAGCCCTACCAGGTGTTCGAGGCGCGCGCCTGGGGCGCCGACTGCATCCTCGTCATCATGGCGAGCGT
>DASQLE010000341.1:0-3020 GCA_035630175.1 Beijerinckiaceae bacterium | reverse complement strand
CGGATACATGGAATAGGGACCGATGCCGGTGAGGTCGTCGATCTCGAACGCCGTGATGCGCCCGTCCTTCATCACGCCGATGCGGCCGCGCACCCGGTGATCGCGCGCGTGGATGTCGGTGACGAAGCTCTCGATGCGGTCCGCCACGAACTTGACTGGTCGCCTAAGGAGCTTCGACAGCGCCACGGTCGCCATCTCGTCGGCATAGACATGCACCTTGATGCCGAACGAGCCGCCGACGTCCTTGCACAAGATGCGCACCTGCGCCTCGGCGAGCCCGAGATGCTTGGCGATGATGTTCTGCATCATGTGCGGCGCCTGGGTGCCCTGGTAGACCGTCAGGCGGGCCTCGCCGGGATTCCAGTCCGCGACCACGGAGCGCGGCTCGAGCGTCACGCCCGTGTGACGGCCGAAATGGAAGGTCGTCTCGACGATTGCGTCAGCCTCCGCGAAGGCTGCGTCCACCTCGCCGGTGTCGAGCAGGCGCTCGAAGGCGAGATTATCGCCGAGATCCGGGTGGATGACGGGCGTCTTTGCATCGAGCGCCGTCTCCATGTCGGCGACGGGCTCGAGCTCCTCGTACACGACGTCGACCCGTTCGGCCGCATCCTCCGCCGCCGCCCGCGTCTGGGCGACGACGGCCGCCACCGCCTCACCCTGCCAGCAGGCGCGCGCCACGGCGATGGCGTGCTGCGGCGCCGATTTCAGTCCCTTCAGATGCGACAGCACGCCGACCCAGGGGGTGCATACCTCGGCCAGCTCGGCGCCCGTGACGACCGCGACGACACCTGGCATCCGCTTGGCATCAGTGGCGTCGATCGCGGCGATGCGGGCATGGGCGTGCGGCGAGCGCAGGTAGACCACATGCGCCATGCGCGGCAGCACCACGTCGCCGACATATTGCCCCCTGCCCTGCATCAGGCGGGCGAGGTTCGGGCGCGGCACGGAACGGCCGATATAGCTGTTCGGCCGGTCGAGCACCGAAAGACCCGGATGCGTGTCGTCCGGGTCTCTCATGCAGTTGCTCCGGCGCGGCTGCGCACGGTCGCCTCGACCGCGTCGACGATGGCGTGATAGCCGGTGCAGCGGCAGTAATTACCCGACAGGTGCTCGCGGATCGCCGCGCGGCTCGGCCGCGGCTCACGCCGTAGCAGCTCGGCGGCGGCGAGCAGCATGCCCGGCGTGCAATAACCGCATTGCAAGGCGTTCCGTTCCTGGAAGGCCGCCTGCAGATCGGCGACCTCGCCCGTATCCGAGACGCCCTCAATGGTCTCGACCGCGCCGCCTTCGGCCTGCACGGCGAGAACGAGACAGCCGCGCACGATGGCGCCGTCGAGCCGGATCGTGCAGGCGCCGCACACGCCGTGCTCGCAGCCGATATGGGTTCCCGTGAGACCGAGCTCGTCGCGGACGAAGTCGGCGAGATGCAGGCGCGGCGACACGCTCGCCGAGACCGCCTCGCCGTTGACCGTGAGGGATACCCGGACCTCGGAAGTCACGCGCGCTTCCTTTCCGCCGTGAAAGCCTCGGGCGAAAGCTGCTCCAGCACGCGTCGCAGCAGCACGCGCGCCAGATGCAGCCGCGTCGCCGCCGAAGCGTGCAGGTCGTCCTGCGGCGCGAGGTCGTCGGCGAGGGCCGCCTGCGCCTCGACCACCGCCGCATCGGTGACCGGTTGTCCTATGACATGCGCCGCCGCTTTCGCCGCAAGCGTCGGCTTGGCACCGACCGCGAAATAGGCGAGGCGCAGATCCGAGAAGGCGCCGTCTTGCATCACGGCCTTGGCGGCGAGGCCGACCAAAGCATAATCACCGCTGCGGCGGGCGAGTTCGATAAAAGCGGAGCGCTCGCCCGGTCGAGCCGCCGGCACCTCGATGGCCGTCAGAATCTCCGCTGGCGACAAGGCCGTTTCATA
Organism: Beijerinckiaceae bacterium; assembly: GCA_035630175.1. Classification (GTDB taxonomy): domain Bacteria; phylum Pseudomonadota; class Alphaproteobacteria; order Rhizobiales; family Beijerinckiaceae; genus JAJKJG01. The sequence goes on along the minus strand of DASQLE010000341.1, from coordinate 1,108 downwards.
GACCCCCGTGAAGAAATCCTTGGCGGGCACGCTTCGTTCACCCGTCGCTGTCGCAACAAGCAGGCGAGCCTCAAGCGCCAGGGCGCAGGCCGGCAGCTCGGAGGCCGGATCGGCATGGGCAAGGTTGCCGCCGACCGTGCCGCGGTTGCGGATGGCGGGATGCGCCACGTGGGCGACGGCCTTTTTCAGGAGCGGTGCGTGCGCGGCGATCTCGGGGGAGCGCTCGAGTTCGACATGACGCGTCAGGGCGCCGATGCGGATCGTCCCGCCTTCGACGGAGATGCCCTTCAGCTCGTCGAGAGCGCCGATGTCGATGAGGAGGGAGGGCGCCAGGAGACGCAGGTTGAGCGCCGGAACGAGGCTCTGTCCGCCGGCGATGATCTTGGCTTCCTCGCCATGCTCGCCGAGAAGCGCCAGCGCCTCGTCGAGCGAGCGCACCCGGACGTAATCGAACGCCGGCGCCTTCAAGCGGATCCTCCCTGGTTATCTCGTTGGCGGTGAAGAGACACAGGCTTTCTCGGCGTCGTCAAGAGGGCGTCGCGCGCGGTGCACGGCTCGTCGAGAGTGCGGCTCCAGACGGTTATGCGGAGAGGAAATCGAGCAGCGCCGTCTCGGCCATCACGGCCTCGGGGCTGCGGTGGCGCTCGGCGAGAAGCCGCTCCTCCTCGCTGCGGAACCTCGTTTGCAGATAGGCGCCGAGGTGCCGGGCGCGCTGCACGATGCGCCGGCCGACGGCAAGGCGCTCCGCCTCGAACCGGCGCAGCGCCGCCTCGACCGGCTCATCCACCCCGAGCGCGCGGACGAGCGCCATGGCGTCGTGCGCCGCCTTGGCGACACCGGCGCCCACATGCGGCCGCGCCACGAAAGCCGCGTCGCCGACGAGCGCGACCCGGCCGAACGCCATCTGCGTCGCCTCGAGGTCGTAGATGGGCTGCAGGAACGGCTGCTCGGTCAGGCACACGACCTCGCGGAACTGCGGCGCAAGCGCCGTCTCGGCCCGTCTCCGCATGTCCTGGACGACGGCGGGCGCGATCAAGGGCGGCGGGATCGAGACGGCATGCAGGCGTCCGTTCCGATCGGTGAGGAGGCGCGGCAACTCGGCCTCTTC
>DASQLE010000340.1:0-10085 GCA_035630175.1 Beijerinckiaceae bacterium | reverse complement strand
ACGGAGAAGAAGCGGTCCTGGGATCGCGAGCGCGCGCGCCTCATGCGCGATAAGGGATAGACTGTAACCTCCGACCGCCGCCCCGAACGAGCGCGGCGTCAGCTGTCGCTGACGCCGTCGTCGCTGGTCGGCGCTTGGCGGATGCCGTAGCGGCGCTCGAGCCCGCCTTGGCTGGCGAAGCGTGGACGCTCCAGCCGCTCGCCCCGTTCTGCGAAATCTCCGCTCGCGAGGCGCGCGGCGCGCTCCGACGGATCGCGGCCGATCTTCGGGATGAGATGGGCGAGATCGACGAACTCGTCCGCCTGCCGGCGCAATTCGTCGGCGACCATCGCCGGCTGCGTCGAGACGGTGGAGACCACGGTGACGCGGACCCCCCGCCGCTGCATGGCCTCGACGAGGGAGCGGAAATCCCCGTCGCCCGAGAACAGCACCATGCAGTCGATGTAGGGCGACAGCTCGAGCGCATCGATGGCGAGCTCGATATCCATGTTGCCCTTGACCTTGCGCCGGCCGGTGGAATCCGTGAACTCCTTGGTCGGCTTGGTGACGACGCGGTAGCCGTTGTAGTCGAGCCAGTCGATGAGCGGGCGTATCGAGGAGTATTCCTGATCTTCGACGAGCGCGGTGTAGTAAAACGCTCGGACCAGGAAGCCGCGGGTCTGGAATTCCTTCAGCAGACGTTTGTAATCGATGTCGAAACCGAGCGTCTTCGTCGTCGCGTAAAGGTTGGCGCCATCGATGAATAGAGCAATGCGCTGCTGGCTCGACATAAAAGTAATCTCTGGTTTCGAGCCCGGCGCCCGCTCGCTACCCCTTATCTCGCAAGAGGTTAAGACCTGAGCGCCTGGAACGCTCCGGCCGAGGTCTCGGTGTGCACTGGGTTCTGGCGATCTTTTCGTGGAGTCGCTGCAATATAAGTGCGCGGAAGCGTACACTGTCAAGCTTCTCGCGGCCACAAACTGCCACATATTGTCTAATGGCTAACCGAAGGAACTCGGATCGGCAGACACGCTCCGACGGCGCCGACCCGGTCAGCCGAGCATGCGCTCCACCTTGCTGACCACCGGCTTGGCGCGCAATTCGGCGATGATCGAGTTCAGGTGCTTCAGATCCCAGACCGACAGATCGACGGTCATGTCGGTGAAGTCCTGGGTGCGGCGCTTCATCGACACGTTCTCGATGTTGCCGTCGTGATCGGCGATGATCTGGGCGATGGTGGCGAGGGTGCCGGGCTCGTTGATCGACTGCAGGGCGAGGCGCGCCGGGAAGCGCTCCTGGCTGCGACCGTCGACGTCCCAGCGCACGTCGAGCCAACGGTCCGGCTCGTTGTCGAAAGCGGCCAGCGCCGGCGACTGGATTGGATAGATGGTCACCCCCTCGCCGGGGGTGAGGATCCCGATGATGCGATCCCCGGGCACGGCGCCGCCGTTTGGGGCGAATCGCACCGGCAGGTCCGAATCGATGCCGCGGATGGGAATGGCGCCCTGGCCGCTGCCGCGCTTCGGAAGCTTGATCTTCACCGCCGGGTCGCCCGGCGCCGGCCGGCCGCTGCCGTTGACCTCCGCTCCACCCGGGCGCCGGTCGTCCTTGTAGTCGGGATAGACCGCCCGCACCACGTCGCCGGAAAACATCTCGCCGCGCCCGACCGCCGCCAGGACGTCGTCGGCGGAGGCGCGCGCCAGTCGCGCGAGGGAGGCCTTCAGCTTCTCGTCGGAGAAGGTCTTGCCGGCGCGCTCGAAGGCCCGCTCCAGGATCTGATGGCCGAGGCCGGCATATTGACGCCGGACGGCCACGCGGGTCGCGCGCCGGATCGCCGCCCGCGCCTTGCCGGTGACGACGAGGGATTCCCAGGCGGCCGGCGGGATCTGCCCGTCGGCGCGGACGATCTCGACCTCGTCGCCGTTCCCCAGCTCCGTCAGGAGCGGGGCCATGCGGCCGTTGATCTTGCAGCCGACGGCGCTGTTGCCGACGTCGGTGTGGACCGCATAGGCGAAATCGATCGGCGTGGCGCCGCGCGGCAGGGCGATGAGCCGACCCTTGGGCGTGAAGCAGAACACCTGGTCGTGGAACAATTCGAGCTTGGTATGCTCGAGGAACTCTTCCGGATTGTCACCCTCGGCGAGGAGATCGATCGTCCGCCGCAGCCATTCGTAGGCGCGGCTCTCGCTGGCGAGCTTGGACGGATCGGTGCCGCCGTCCTTGTACAAGGCGTGGGCGGCGATGCCGTATTCGGCGACCTCGTCCATGTCGGGCGTGCGGATCTGCAACTCGACGCGCTGGCGCCCGGGTCCGACGACCGTCGTGTGGATGGAACGATAGTCGTTCTGCTTCGGCGTCGAGACGTAGTCCTTGTAGCGCCCCGGCACCATCGGCCAGGTGGTGTGCACGACGCCGAGCGCCCGATAGCAATCGTCGATCGTGTCGACGACGATGCGGAAGCCCGTGATGTCGGACAGCTGCTCGAAAGCGACCGACTTGCGCTGCATCTTGCGCCAGATCGAATAGGGGTGCTTCTGCCGGCCCGTGACCGTCGCCGTCAGCCCCTTGGCGGCGAGCCTTCGCGTCAGGTCCTTCTCGATCTCGTCGACAAGCTCCTCGCTCTTCTCCGAGAGGTCGCGGAGGCGGCGGCTGATCGTCTCGTAGGCCTCCGGATGGATGTGGCGGAACGCCAGATCCTCAAGCTCGTCCCGCATCTCCTGGATGCCCATGCGGCCGGCGAGCGGCGCGTAGATCTCCAGCGTCTCCTCGGCGATGCGCTTGCGCTTCTCGGGCGACACGAAATGGAGCGTGCGCATGTTGTGCAGGCGGTCGGCGAGCTTGACGAGCAGCACGCGCACGTCGGCCGCGATCGCGAGCAGGAGCTTGCGGAAATTCTCGCCCTGCGCGGCGCGCTTCGAGACGAGGTCGAGGCGCTTGATCTTGGTCAGCCCGTCGACGAGCTCGCCGATCTGCTTCCCGAACGAGGTCTTGATCTCGTCGAGAGTGGCCGCGGTATCCTCCACGGTATCGTGGAGGACAGCGGCCGCGATGGTGGCGTCGTCCAACTTGAGATCGGTCAGGATCGCGGCGACCTCGAGAGGATGGCCGAAATAAAGGTCTCCGGAGGCGCGTTTCTGGGTGCCGTGCGCACGCATGGCATAGATATAGGCCTTGTTGAGCAGCGCCTCGTCGGCGGCGGGGTTGTAGCGCTTCACCCGCTCGACGAGCTGGTACTGACGCATCATTCGATGGCCGACCTCCGCAATCCAGCAATTTACCCGAATTATACTGGATATTGGCGGGAACGCTGCACCCGCAAGGGCTAAAGCGTCGCCGCGGTTAAGAGCCAACAAAAAAGCCCGGCAGAGCCGGGCTCTGGGAGGGGGAGGGGTTTAACCCTCCTCGTCGTCGCTGGCCGCGGGGGGCACGAGGCCCTCGAGGCCGCGCAGCAGGTCCTCCTCGCTCATGCGGTCGAATGTCACCTCGGAATCGTCGCCTCCGCCGACCGCGGCGGCCGCTGCGGGCGCGCTGATCATGGCCGGCACGGTCTCGGCCTCGGGCTCGTCGACCTCCACGTATTTCTGCAGGGAGTGGATGAGCTGCTCACGCAGGTCGTCCGGCTGGATCGCCTCCTCGGCGATCTCGCGCAAGGCGACGACCGGGTTCTTGTCGCGGTCTCGGTCGATGGTGAGCGGCGCTCCCGACGAGATCAGGCGGGCGCGGTGGGCGGCGAGCAGAACGAGCTCGAAGCGGTTGTCGACCTTGTCGATGCAATCCTCGACGGTCACGCGAGCCATGGCCGGCTCCTTTTTCGGCTAAGGGGAATGGGATGCGGTCCTTTACACTGGCGAGGCCCCGCGGCGCAAGGGCGCCGGAGCGGGCGCCCGTTGACACACGGGGCCGCCGATGCCAGTCCCGCGCCCGGCCGGGAACAGGTTGGAGGCGATGACGCGGGCATTGATCTTTCCGGGGCAGGGCAGCCAGGCGGTCGGCATGGGCAAGGCCTTGGCCGAGGCTTTTCCGCAGGCGCGGGCCGTCTTCGAGGAGGTCGACGCGGCCCTGTCGCAGCGGCTGTCGCAGGTGATGTGGGAAGGACCGGCCGAGGAGCTTACGCTGACGGCCAATGCGCAGCCGGCCCTCATGGCGGTGAGCCTTGCCGCCCTGCGCGTTCTCGAGGGCGAGGCCGGCCTCGATCTCCAGCGCGACGTCGCCTTCGTGGCCGGCCATTCCCTCGGCGAATACGCCGCGCTCGCCGCGGCCGGCAGCCTGTCGCTCACGGATACGGCGCGGCTGCTGCGCATCCGCGGCAACGCCATGCAGAACGCCGTGCCGGTCGGCCAAGGCGCCATGGCGGCGCTGCTCGGGCTCGACGAGGCGGTCGCGCAGGAGGTGGCCCGGGAGGCTGCTCAAGGGGAAGTGTGCGACGTGGCGAACGACAACGGCGGCGCCCAGGTCGTCGTGTCCGGCCACAAGTCGGCCGTCGAGCGGGCCGTCGCCATCGCGCCGGGCAAGGGCGCCAAGCGCGCCGTCATGCTGACCGTGTCGGCGCCGTTCCACTGCGCGCTCATGCGGCCCGCCGCGGACGCCATGCGCGAGGCCCTGGCGGGCGTCGCCGTCGAGGCTCCGGCGGTACCGGTCGTCGCCAACGTGGAGGCCGCTCCGATCACCGATCCGGCGGCGATCCGCGACGCGCTGGTGCGGCAGGTCACGGGCACGGTGCGCTGGCGGGCGAGCGTCGCCTGGATGGCAGGGGCCGGGGTCGACACGTTCGTCGAGGTCGGGTCGGGCAAGGTCCTGACCGGGCTCGTCAAGCGGATCGCCGCCGGCGCGACGGCGACGGCAATCGGCACGCCGGCCGATATCGCCGCCTTCCGAGCATGATGCCGAACATCACGCTCAACTTCTTGGAATCGGTCACGTTCATGCAGTTTGATCGATCCGATCAAAACGTATCGTGACCTGAGGCGCTGAGCTCATAGAGGCCATCATGTTCGACCTGACGGATCGCAAGGCGTTGATCACCGGCGCCAGCGGCGGCATCGGCGGCGCCATCGCCCACACGCTGCATGCCATGGGCGCCACGGTGGCGCTGTCCGGCACGCGCCGGGCCACCCTCGACGAGATCGCCGCTACGCTCGGCGAGCGCGTCCACGTGGTCGAGGCCAACCTGGCCGACAAGGACGCGGTCGAGGCGCTCGTGCCGGCCGCCGAAGCCGCCATGGAGGGCCTCGACATCCTCGTCAACAATGCCGGCGTCACCAAGGACAACCTGTTCCTGCGCATGAAGGACGAGGAATGGGAGACGGTGCTCGCCGTGAACCTCACGGCGGCGTTCCGCCTCTCGCGCGCGGCCGTGAAGGGCATGATGCGGCGCCGCCGCGGCCGCATCGTCAATATCGGCTCGGTGGTGGGCTCGACCGGCAATCCCGGCCAGGGCAACTACGCCGCCTCCAAGGCGGGCCTGATCGGCATGACCAAGGCGTTGGCGGCCGAGGTCGCGAGCCGCAACATCACCGTCAACTGCGTCGCGCCGGGCTTCATCCAATCGCCGATGACGGACGCCCTCAACGACAAGCAGCGCGACGCCATCCTCGGCAATGTGCCCGTCGGGCGCCTCGGCACGGGCGCCGAGGTCGCAAGCGCGGTCGCCTATCTCGCCTCCGACGAGGCCGCCTACGTGACGGGTCACACGCTGCACGTGAACGGCGGCATGGCGATGTTCTGATGTCATTCCGGGGCGCGCTTAGCGCCGCCCGGAATGACGACATTGCAGCGCCCGGACCGGCCTCGCCAGACGTGACAGCCTGTGTTAAGCACCGAAGGATTGGTCTCGGGGGCTTGACCAAACAACGAAATTCCGGCTTTGCACGGCATTATGGTCGTTCGGATGTGTTGCGAGACCCCGAGTGGCTGTTCCGAATTGTCTCCAAACGCCGCATCCGGCGTCCATCCAATGACGTGTGATACGAGGGTCAACCATGAGCGATATCGGTGAGCGCGTGAAGAAGATCGTTGTCGAGCACCTCGGCGTCGAAGCCGACAAGGTGACCGAGAACGCCAACTTCATCGACGATCTCGGCGCCGACAGCCTCGACACCGTCGAGCTCGTGATGGCGTTCGAAGAGGAGTTCAACGTCGAGATTCCGGACGACGCGGCCGAAACCATCGTCACCGTCGGCGACGCGATCAAGTTCCTCGAGAAGAACGCAGCCTGATCCTTGGCCTATCGGCATTTTCCGGCCGTCGCGACGGCTTGAGGCATCCTCGTGCGGCGCGTCGTCATCACCGGCCTCGGCATGGTGACCCCGCTCGGCTGCGGGGTCGAAACCACGTGGCGCAGGCTGACCGCCGGGCAGAGCGGGGCCGCCCGCATCGAAGCCTTCGACGTGTCGGACCTCGCCTGCAAGATCGGTTGCGTGATCCCGCGCGGCGACGGCAGCGACGGCACGTTCAACCCCGACCATTGGATGGACCCCAAGGATCAGCGCAAGGTCGATCCGTTCATCGTCTATTCCATGGCGGCGGCCCGTGAGGCGCTCGACGATGCCGGCTGGAAGCCGGCCTCCTACGAAGACCAGACGAGGACAGGCGTCCTGGTCGGCTCCGGCATCGGCGGCATCGGCGGCATCTACGACGCTTCCATCACCCTCGCCGAGAAGGGCCCGCGCCGGGTGTCGCCGTTCTTCATCCCCGGCCGGCTGATCAACCTTGCCTCCGGCTACATCTCGATCGAGTTCGGCCTCAAGGGGCCGAACCACGCCGTCGTCACCGCCTGCTCGACCGGCGCCCACGCCATCGGCGATGCCGCGCGCCTGATCGGCCTCGACGACGCGGACGTGATGGTGGCGGGCGGCACGGAATCGCCCCTCAACCGCCTGTCGATTGCCGGCTTCGCCGCCTGCCGGGCCCTGTCCACCGGCTTCAACGACGAGCCGACCCGCGCCTCGCGTCCATACGACCGCGACCGCGACGGCTTCGTCATGGGCGAAGGCGCCGGGCTGGTCGTGCTCGAGGAATACGAGCACGCCAAGGCGCGCGGCGCCAAGATCTACGCCGAGGTGGTCGGCTACGGGCTGTCGGGCGACGCCTATCACATCACCTCGCCGGCGGACGACGGCGACGGGGCCTATCGCTGCATGAAGGCGGCCCTCGGACGGGCCGGCATGGCGCCTTCGGACATCGACTATATCAACGCGCACGGCACCTCGACGCCGCTCGGCGACGAGCTCGAGCTCAAGGCGGTCGAGCGTCTGGTCGGCAATGCGGCAGCCAAGCTCGCCATGTCGTCGACGAAATCGGCCGTCGGCCACCTGCTCGGCGCCGCCGGTGCAGTGGAAGCGATCTTCTCGGCCCTTGCCATTCGCGACCAGGTGGCGCCGCCGACCCTCAATCTCGACAATCCTTCCGTGGAGACAGCCATCGACCTCGTTCCCCACGAGGCGAAGCCGCGTTCCATCGAGGTGGTCCTGTCCAATTCCTTCGGCTTCGGCGGCACCAACGCCTCGCTTGTGCTGCGCGCCGCCTGAGCGAGGCCGAGCCGCACCCTGTTTTGCCACAATGTTTGGGCACGAATCCGACCCTTTCCGGAACGAGCAAGCCCTTCGCGGGCCGAGAGCGGCAGGCCTCCTGAATGTTCGGCAGACAACCCAGCTTGATGGACCAGATCGAGTCGCGCTCCTCTTCCGACGCGATGGAGATGCCGCGCCTTTCGCCGCGCAGCCCGAGCGAGGCCTTGAAGCCGGTCGCCGCTCCACCGCCGCCGCCGCGCGTCCGCCCGCCCCGGGGCGGGCTGCTGTCGGCCCTCAGCGGATTTCTGTCCTTGGCGGTGGTGGCGGCATTCGCAACCATCCTTGGGATCGCCCTGGTCGAGCAGCAGGTCAGAGAGCCCGGCCCGCTGTCGGAGGACAAGGTCGTCGTCATTCCGCGTAATACCGGCACGAGCGAGATCGCCGACATCCTGCGGCGCGAAGGCGTCATCGGCCGGCCGTTCCTGTTCGAGGTCTACGCCTATCTCAACCGCCAGCGCGGCCAGCTCAAAGCCGGGGAATTCGCCTTCAAGGCCCAGTCGAGCATTGACGACGCCATCGATACGCTCATCCAGGGCAAGGCGATCCTGCACTCCTTCACGGCGCCGGAGGGCCTGACCAGCGAGCAGATCATCGCTCGCCTCAAGGAGAACGACATCCTCACCGGCGATGTCATGGAAACCCCGCGCGAGGGCGCGCTGATGCCCGACACGTACCGGTTCGAGCGCGGCATGACGCGCCAGCAAATCCTCAACCTGATGCAGGACAAGCAGCGCCAGGCCCTCAGCCAGGTCTGGAACAAGCGCGCCGGCGACCTGCCGATCCGCACGCCCCAGGAGCTCGTTATCCTGGCCTCGATCGTCGAGAAGGAGACCGGCCGTGGCGACGAGCGCGGCCGGGTCGCCGGGGTGTTCGTCAACCGCCTCACCAAGCGCATGAAGCTGCAATCCGACCCGACCATCGTCTACGGTCTCGTCGGCGGCAAAGGCACGCTCGGGCGCGGCATCCTGCGCAGCGAGATCGAGAAGCCGACCCCCTACAACACTTATGTGGTCGAGGGCCTGCCGCCCGGACCGATCGCCAATCCTGGCCGGGCCGCGCTCGAAGCCGCCGCCAACCCGATCAAGACAAAGGATCTGTATTTCGTCGCCGACGGCTCCGGCGGGCATGCCTTCGCCGAGACCCTCGACCAGCACCAGAAGAACGTCGTGCGCTGGCGGCAGCTCGAGCGCAGCCGGACCGACGGCGCCGTCGACCGCGCCGAGCCGCCGCCGACGCCGGGCGAGCCGCCGGCGGTCGCGGCGCCGGGTCCGGCGACGCGGACGCCGGGTCCCGCCTCAAACGTCCCTGGCGCCACGCCGACCTCGCCGCGCACGCAGAGCGGCACCCCGCCGCTCCGGGTCGAGGCGGCGGCGCGTCCGGGTGGGCTCGACGCCTCGGAGGGCACGCGCTTCGACCCGCTCCTCAACCGCAGCTATGACCTGAATTCCCCGCAGACGGTGCCGGTGCTAAAGCCGTTCTAGCGGGTTGCTCCGCGCCGAACGGCGGCCGCGTCGTGATCCGTGCGGCGGTGACTCGCTTGTGACTCCGCCGGCGGCGATCTATGGTCGCGCGCCTCGAGCTGATCCCCATGACCATCAACAGCATGACCGGTTTCGCCCGCGAGGCGGGCGCGACGGGCCCCTATCAATGGGCCTTCGAGATCAAGACGGTCAACGGGCGCGGGCTCGACGTCCGCTTGCGCAATCCGCCGGGCTACGATGCCGTCGGCGAGGAGGTGCGCCAAAAGATCCTGAAGGCGCTTTCGCGCGGCATGTGCCAGGTCAACCTGAGCGTCACGCGCGCGGCCGCGACGCCGCGGGCGCGCGTCAACGAGGCGTTTCTCGCCACGCTCACGGACGCTCTGGCGCGTCTCAGGTTGCCCGACGGCGTGCGCCCGGCCTCGCTCGACGGGATCCTGGCCGTGCGCGGGGTGGTCGAGATCGAGGACGAGGCGGACGACGCGGAGACAGCCCAGGCGCTGGCGGACGACCTCCGCTCCGCGACCGGCCGCATGATCGCAGCCCTGCAGGAAGCGCGGCGGGGCGAGGGACGGGCGCTGGCGGCTTTCATCGAGGGCCATCTTGTCACGATGGCGCGGCTCGTCGACGAGGCGGAGGCGTGTCCCGCCCGTCAGCCGGAGGCCGTCCGGGCTCGGCTCGAGACGCAGATTGCGGCGCTTCTCGACACAGCTCAGAGCCTCGACCCGGCGCGCCTCCACCAGGAGGCGGTGCTGATCGCCGCCCGCGCCGACATCCGCGAGGAACTCGACCGTCTGCGGGCCCACGTCGCGGCGGCGCGAGAGGTTCTCACGGCCAGCGGCGCGGTCGGGCGCCGGCTCGACTTCCTCGCCCAGGAATTCGGCCGCGAGGCGAATACGCTGTGTGCCAAAGCGAACGACGTCGCCCTGTCGCGGATCGGTCTTGACCTCAAGGCTGCGGTCGAGCAGTTCCGCGAGCAGGTGCAGAACGTGGAGTGACGGGCGGTGGGGGAGGGGACGCGCATGCGCCGCAGGGGGCTGCTGCTCATCCTGTCGTCGCC
>DASQLE010000339.1:0-8818 GCA_035630175.1 Beijerinckiaceae bacterium | reverse complement strand
TGTTCCAGCGCCTCTGCGGGGCGTGGCTCGGGCGCGAGCCGAACCTGCCGGTGGCGCTGGTCGGCATGGTCGGCAGCCGCGAGGGCTGGGTCGAAGCGCCGTACGCGCAGTGTCCGGCCGCTCCGGCCGACGTGGCGCGGGCTATGATCGCCGTCGATCTCGGCGAAGGCCGCTCCGGCCATATCGTGCCGGGCCTGTCCTGCGCGCCGGCGCCGGGCGCCGTCGACGTCATGCGCGGCGAAGAGACGCTCGCTTTCGGGGCCGGGATCGAGGACGGCCTGATCTGCCTCGTCGGCACGCACCCGAAATGGGTCGAGATGCGAGGAGGCCGCGTCCAACGCTTCGCCACCTATCTCACCGGCGAGATGTATGCGCTCCTGCGCCATCACTCCATGGTGGGCCGCCCGGCGACGGAACCCGAGGACCCGGCCGGCTTCGAGCTCGGCCTCGCCGCCGCCGAGCGCAACGGCGGCGCCGGCCGCGTCGGGCTGCTGCATCTCCTCTTCGGCGCGCGCGCCGCGACGGTGACCGGGCGCCTGCCGCCGGCGGCGCTCGGACCGTACATCTCCGGCCTCCTCACTGGCGACGAGATCAACGGCGCCTTCGCGCAGTTCGATAAGCCGGAGGCGCTCACCGTCATCGCCGATGCGCCGCGCGCCGATCTGTTCGCCAAGGCGCTGGCACGGCACGGGGTCCGCGCCATTGCGAAGCCGCCCGTCGATACGCTCGTCAGAGGAATCGGCAGGATCCTCGGGGCTCGCGCCTGATCTGCACTGCGCACCGGTGAGATGTGGCGCCGCGGCATGGCGGCGAGATCACACGATCAGATCTTTTCACCGAGCGGGGAGACGGCCCGGGAAAGGCCATGGTTGCGTCCGACCGCGGTCATACTCGCCCATCAAAGCGAGTCGGCGTTCGGCTCCGGCGTGGCGTTCGGCGAGCCGCGCATGTCGCAAAAATTCAGCAACAAGAACAAAGCAACAGGGGCATCAAGCATGTCACAGCCGACTGCGCTGGAGCAGTATCTGCTCGAGCTGATCAACGCTGAACGCGCCAAAGTTGGCGCTCAGCCGCTCGCCTTCGACGGCGACCTCAACGAATCCGCCGAGGGCCATAGCGCCTGGATGATCGGCACTGATGTTTTCTCGCACACCGGGTCGGGCGGCTCCACCGCAACGCAGCGCATGACGGCCGCCGGCTATGCGCTGACGGGATCCTGGGCAACGGGCGAGAATATCGCCTGGGCGACGACGCGCTCGCCTATAGGGCTTCAGGACGAGGTCAGCCTGCTGCACACGAACCTGATGAACAGTTCGGGGCATCGGGCGAACATCCTCAACGCCAATTTCCGCGAGGCCGGGCTCGGCTTCGAGGTCGGCGACTATCAAGGCCGCGAGGCCGCCTTCATCACCGAGAACTTCGCCCGTGCCGGCACGGGCTCTTTCCTGACCGGCGTCGCCTTCGACGACAAAGACGGCGACAAGCTCTACGATCCCGGCGAGGGGCTCGGCGCCGTGAAGGTGACGGTCGTCGGCGCGGCGGGGACGTTTACGACGACCACCATGGATGCGGGCGGATACGACCTGCAGCTGCCGGCCGGCGCCTACAAGGTCACCTTCTCGGGCGCCGGCATCGCCGATTCGACGCGGGACGTAACGATCGGCTCCCAGAACGTGAAGCTCGATCTTGTCGACCCCGAAGCGGCAGGCGGAACGCAGCCTCCGCCGGTCGCGAGCCCGGCCGAGCCGCCTCCGACCCCCACGACCATCGCCGGCAACGGCTACAACAACACGCTGACGGGCTCGGCCGGCGCCGAGGTGATCCAGGGTCTCGGCGGGCGCGATACGCTCTATGGCCAAGCCGGCAACGACCGTCTCGAGGGCGGCTCCGGCAACGACTCGCTTTACGGCGGGGCCGGGCTCGATCAGCTCCTCGGCGGCAGCGGTTCCGACAGTTTCGTGTTCAACACCGCCCTCGACGCCGCCTCCAACGTCGATCAGATCCTCGATTTCTCGACCGTCTACGACACGATCCGTCTCGAGAACGCGATCTTCACCGCGCTGACCGGCACGGGCACGCTGTCCAGCTCCGCCTTCCACGTGGGGACCGCCGCCCACGACGCCACCGACCGCGTCATCTACGATCGCGGCACGGGCGCGCTGACCTATGATGCGGACGGCACGGGCGCAACGGCGGCGATCAAGTTCGCACAGCTGTCCCCGGAGCTCGCCCTGACCACCTCGGATTTCATCATCATCTGATCGCGGACCCCATCGAGGTCAAAGGCCGGCGTAACAGGCGCCGGTCTTTGACCTCGGCGCTTCAGGTGGCGGCGGCAGGCGAGCGCCGCCGGGCTTCCGTGCCGCTGAGGGGGTTAGCGGGGTCCCAGCGGTAGCGCAGGGTGTCGAACCGCATCGAGCGCGCGTCGACCATCAGGAGGCGCCCAACGAGGCCCTCGCCGAAGCCGACGATCTCGCGGATCACCTCCAAGGCCATGAGGCTGCCCATGATGCCGGCGAGAGCGCCGAGCACGCCCGCTTCGGCGCAGGTCGGTACAGTGCCGGCCGGGGGCGGCGCGGGAAACAGGCAGCGGTAGGTCGGATTGAGCTCGCCGTCCGGACCGGTCTCATGCGCGCGCAGCGTGGTGAGGGAGCCGTCGAACTGGCCGAGCGCCGCCGTGACGAGCGGCTTCTTCGCATGGAAGCACGCGTCCGACACCGTGTAGCGGGTCTCGAAATTATCGGATCCGTCGGCGACAAGGTCGTAGCCGTCGATGAGATCGCGCGCGTTCGCCGCCGTGAGGCGGGTCGCATGCGCCTCCACCGTGACGTGCGGATTGAGCCGTTGCACCGCCGTCGCGGCGCTGTCGATCTTCGGTCGACCGACATCGGGGGTCGCGTGGATCACCTGCCTTTGCAGGTTCGACAGCGACACCACGTCGTCGTCGACGATGCCGATCGTGCCGATGCCTGCCGCCGCCAGGTATTGGATCAGGGGGGAGCCGAGCCCGCCGGCGCCGACGACGAGCACCCGCGCCGCCTTCAGCTGGGCCTGACCGGGCCCGCCGACATCGCGCAGGACCAAGTGGCGGGCATAGCGCTCGACTTCTTCCGGTAGAAGGGACATGGCTGCAAAATAGGGCGCGCGGGCAGGTGTGGAAAGGCAGAGCCGTCTCGGCCATGCTCTAAAGGCGTGGCAGGGACCGGCCGCAAGGAGGGACGATGGAGCCGCGCATCACTCTCGTGACTCTCGGGGTCGCCGATCTGGATCGCGCCCGGCTCTTCTATGAGACCCTGGGCTGGCGCGCATCGGGCGCGAGCACCCCCGAGGTCGTCTTCTTCCACGGCAACGGGCTCGCGCTCGCGCTGTACGGTCGCGCGGCTCTCGCGGCCGATGCCGCGGTTCCCGATCGTCCGACCGGCTTTGCCGGCGTGGCCCTTGCCTACAACGCCCGATCGAAGGAAGAGGCGGACCGGGTTTTCGCCGAGGCCCTGCAGGCGGGGGCGCAGGCGGTGAAGCGCCCGCACGATGTTTTCTGGGGCGGCTATTCGGGCTATTTCGCCGATCCGGACGGCCACCTGTGGGAGGTCGCCTGGAATCCCCTGTTTCCGCTCGACGCGCAAGGCCACCTCAGCCTGCCGGATTAGGAGAGCGCCGCCCATGTCGATCGAGGCCCTGTTCGAAGCCGCCCGCGCGGCGCGGGCGCACGCCTATGCGCCCTATTCCGGCTTCAAGGTCGGAGCCGCGGTGCAGGGGGAGAGCGGGGCGGTCTATGCCGGTTGCAACGTCGAGAACGCTTCCTACCCGGTCGGCACCTGCGCCGAGCAGGCCGCCATCGCCGCCCTGGTCGCCGCCGGCGAGCGCCGCCTGACGGCGATCCTTGTCGTCGGCGAAGGGCGGACCCTCGTCACGCCGTGCGGCGCCTGCCGGCAACGCATCCGCGAATTCGCCGCGCTTGACGCTCCGATCCACGCGGCGGGCCCCGACGGCCTGCGCAGCAGCTTCACCCTCGACGATCTGCTGCCCTGCGCCTTCGGTCCCGACAACCTGAGCTGACATGACGGTGCTGGCGCAGGAGATCATCCGCAAGAAGCGCGACGGCGGCACCCTTGCAACGGGCGAGATCGACGCCCTGATCGAGGGACTGACCACCGGCGCGGTATCGGACGGGCAGGCGGCCGCTTTCGCCATGGCGGTGTTCTTCCGCGGCCTTGCCCTCGATGAGCGCATCGCGCTGACGCGTGCCATGACGCGCTCGGGCACGGTGCTCGCCTGGGATCTGCCCGGCCCGGTGCTCGATAAGCATTCCACGGGCGGCGTCGGCGACGCCGTCAGCCTGCCGCTGGCGCCGGCGATCGCCGCCTGCGGCGCCTACGTGCCGATGATCGCCGGGCGCGGCCTCGGTCATACCGGCGGCACCCTCGACAAGCTCGACGCCGTTCCCGGCTATGCCTCGCAGCCGGATGTCGACACCTTCCGGCGGGTCGTTCGCGATGTCGGCTGCGCCATCATCGGCCAGACGGCCGACCTCGCCCCGGCCGACCGGCGCCTCTACGCCATCCGCGACGTGACCGGCACGGTCGAATCGCTCGATCTCATCACCGCCTCGATCCTGTCGAAGAAGCTGGCGGCCGGGCTCGACGGCCTGGTCATGGACGTGAAGTTCGGCTCCGGCGCCTTCATGCGCGACATCGACGATGCCCGCGCCCTCGCCGACAGCCTCGTTCTCGTCGCCAACGGCGCCGGCCTGCCGACGTCGGCGCTCCTCACCGACATGAACCAGCCGCTCGCCTCCGCGGCCGGCAATGCCCTCGAGGTGGCCTACGTGGTCGATTATCTGACCGGCGCCCGGCGCGAGCCGCGCTTCCACGCGGCGACCGTGGCGCTCGGCGCCGAGATGCTGGTGCTGGGCCGTCTGGCGACAGACCGCGCCGCGGCGGAAGCGGCGGTCGAAGACGCCATTGCGTCCGGTGCCGCGGCGGAGCGGTTTTCCCGCATGGTCGCGGCGCTCGGCGGGCCCGGCGATCTCCTGCAGCATCCGCCACGGCATCTGCCGCGCGCGCCGATCCGGCGTGCCGTCCACCCCGGCTCGCCCGGCCTCGTGGCGGCCATCGCGACGCGCGAGGTCGGCCTTGCTGTAATCGCGCTCGGCGGCGGGCGCAGGCGCCCGGAGGACCCGATCGATCATGCGGTCGGCTTCAGCGATCTTGCCGCTATCGGCGAGCGCGCCGATCGGGAGCGGCCGCTCGGCTTCGTGCATGCCCGCACCGAGGCTGAGGCCGACGCCGCGGCCGCCGCCTTGCGCGGCGCCTACTCCCTTGCGGAACGGCCGCCTCCCGAAACCCCTCTCATTCTCGACCGGATCGGAGCCGGATCATGAACCTTCTCATCGCGGTCAGCGGCTGGGACGTGACGCCGTGGGTGGAGCGCTTCGCGGCGCTGCTGCCGGATCGCAAGATCGTCACCCTCGGCGAGCCATTCGATCGGCGCGACGTGCATTACGCCGTCTCGTGGAAGCATCCGCCGGGCAGCCTCGCCGGCTTGCCGAACCTGGCGGCCATTTTTTCCCTCGGCGCCGGCGTCGACCACCTGATGGGCGACGACCGCCTGCCGGAGGCGCCGATCGTGCGCGTGGTCGATCCGGACCTCACCGACCGCATGAGCGAATACGTCGTCCTGCATTGCCTGATGCATCTGCGGCGGCAAAGCCGTTACGACGCGCAGCAGCGCGACAAGGTCTGGGACGCGGAGGCGCATCCGCCGGCGGCGCGCGAGGTGCGGGTCGGCGTCATGGGCCTCGGCGTGCTCGGCCGCGACGCGACGCGGAAGCTCAACGTCATGGGCTTCGATGTCGCCGGCTGGAGCCGCTCGCCCAAGAATGCCGACGACATCACGACGTATTCGGGCGACGCCGGTTTGGTGGAGTTCCTTGCCCGCACCGACATCCTGGTCTGCCTCCTGCCGCTCACGGCGGAGACGCGCGGCATTCTGAACAAGGAGCTGTTCGCCAGGCTGGCGCGGGGCGGGCGGCTCGGCGGCCCGATTCTCGTCAATGCCGGCCGCGGCGGGTTGCAGGTCGAGGCCGACATCCTGGCCAGCCTCGGCGACGGCACCCTCAAGGCGGCGACCCTCGACGTGTTCGAGATGGAGCCGCTGCCGGCCTCGTCGCCGCTATGGTCGCATCCGGCCGTCACCGTCACGCCGCACAATGCGGCGACGAGCGAGGCGGATGCCATCTCGGCCTATATCGCCGGCCAGATCCGCCGCTTCGAGGCGGGCGAGCCCCTCGCCAACGTCGTCCAGCGCGATCTCGGCTATTGAGCCGTGAGGGCCGGCAGTCGCTTGATGGCCAAGACCGGGCCGAACTCCTTGGCCCGAATGCGCGTCTCGGCGTCGCGCAGCGGCTCGACGGCAACCGCCATGTGGTAGGCGTTGGCGTGGATCAGGCGCTCTCCGTCGCGCATGATTCCGACATGACCCTTCCAGAAGACGAGGTCGCCGCGCCGCAACCCCGCACGGTCGGATTCGAGCTCTATGGCATCGCCGAGCGCCGCCTGCTGCATGTCGGTATCGCGCGGCGCGAGGATGCCGGCGGCGAGGAGGGAGAGCTGGACCAGGCCGGAGCAATCGAGGCCGAACGGCGTCTTGCCGCCCCATAGATACGGCGTGCCGATCAGGCGTTCGACGACGGCGACGAAATCGGCCTCGTGGGCGTCGAGCGCCGCGAGATGAGCGGCGAAGATGAAGCCGCCCGTGTCGAGCCGGGCGTAATCGCCATCGCGGCCCCCGGCTGCCACGCACGCGCCGAGGCCCGCGAAAGCGATCGGCGGCGCCTTGAGGTGCGGGGCCGGATAGACAAATGTCCTGAGCGCCGCCACCCGGTGCGTCGGCGCCGGCAGGTCGGCGCGCAAGGCTTCGCTCGGCAGGTAGCCGACATAGCCGTCGCCTTGCAGCTGCCCCCAGGCCCAGCCCTCGTCTTCGGCATAGACCGTCACGGCCTCGCCCATGAGGGCTTCCGTATCGAGCTGCGCGTCGGGCCGCGGCTCGCGGCGCAGCGGCGCCGCGGCGGCGGCGACCCGCCGCGTGGCGCCGGCGCTGTAGCGGGCGGCTGCGACGCGCCCGCGCAAGCGCTCGTCGGCGAGGTCGGGCCGCGCCGGCGTCAAGCGCGGGTCGAATTGCAGGGCGGCGATCCGGTTCATGGGGGCAGCCTCGTCTCCGATCCGCAGGGAGGAACCGTCGTTCGCACCGGAGCGTTCCTATAACCTACACTGACGGAGGCCGTCATGTGCCACGATCGAAGCTGGTTCGTCTCGCAAGACAACAAGGCCAAAGCCGAGCAGCCCGCGGCCAAGGACAATCGGTCCGAGACCGTGAAGGCGCTCCTTCGCGAGTCTCAAGAGGAAGCGCAGAGGAATGCTACCGAGCGCAAGCCCGCACCGGAGCCTGTGCCCGCCAAGTAACGCACTTCGTCGCGCTCACGCGGTAAAAAGTCGAGGCCCCGTTCCGGCGGGGCCTTTCTGTTGCCGGGGGCGGTGCAAGCCGGCGAGGGCGGCGCCGAGCATGCGCGCCAGCATGTCGATGAGGCGTTCCACGAAATCCTCGTCGAACGCCAGGTTGGTGGGCGGCTTCGACAGATGCTCGTAATCGCGCACGAAAATATAGGCTTGGTTGACGAGCCAGATCAGCGCGATCGTCCGCTCCTCCGGGCTCGCCGTGCCCGGCAGGAACTTGTCCACGATGCCTTGAGCCGTCGTCAAGATCGGGAGGGGCTCGAGGGCAATGAGCTCCTGGAAGATGTCGGTCCGCTTCAGCATTTCCCAGTTGAACAGACGCACGGCGCGGCTGAGCTGGTTGCGCTTGACGAGCGGTATGAGCTGCTGGCGCAGGAATAGCCGCAAAGCCTCGTCGCGGTCCATGTCCGGCAACGCGGCCTCGTCGATGAGGCTGTATTCGTCGAAGGCGTGCAGCGCCCCGCGCAGCACCTCGCGATAAAGACCGTCCTTGCCGCCGAAATGGTAGGTGATGGCCGCCTGGTTGGCCTTGGCCTTGTGCGTGATCAGCCGGACCGAGCCGCCCTCGTAACCTTTCTCGGCGAAGACGGCCGTTGCAGCCTCGATCAGGGCGTGCCGCGTGAGCTCCGAGGGTCGGCTCATCACAATCCCGGAATGACGCCGGCGATCGAGTCGCTCCACGAGACCACGGTCTTGGCGATCGTCTCGCGCGACGGAACGAAGCCCGGCAGGGACATGCCGAGCAAACGCACCCGCCCGTCCTCGCTCGTCGCAGTCGCCTGCGCCGTCAGGCCCGCGGGCCGCGGCGGCGGCACGAGGGTTGCCGACGCCGATGCGGAGGGCAGGCCGCATCGATCCGCGCAGAGCTGCGCCACCACGGTCGCTTTCCGCTGCGGCTTGGCGACCGCCTCATCGCTGGTCCTCGTCGCCCCCTTCCGACTCGACCATTCGGCGCCAGCGAGGGCGGTATAGGGCTTGTCGGTAGCGAGGCCGTAAACGGCCGCGAATTCGAGCACGGAAGCAGCGCGCGGATGGATGGGCTCGTCGGCGTTCTCCGCCGCCGGGAGCTTCTCCGCCGCCTTCGATCCGACCTGGATCGGCGCCGTTGGCGGCTGCGCCGGTTCGAGAGGGGCCCTGCAAATGAAAGCCGCAAAGGTCACGGCCGCGATCGCAGCAGCCACCTGGTATTCCAGCTTCGGCGCCGCGACGGCCGCGTTGCTGGTCCATTCCTTGACATCCCGCATGACCATCCCTCATCAAACGCGCGTATGAATTTCAAACGCGCGTTTGAGGCAGGAAGATGGCAA
>DASQLE010000338.1:0-3627 GCA_035630175.1 Beijerinckiaceae bacterium | reverse complement strand
GTTGCGCAAGCTTCTCATCGCGCATTCCCTGATATCGTTCGTGTTCAACACCGTGATCCTCGCCCTGGTCATCAATCTTGCCGCTGCCCTTGCCGGCTGAGACGGATGCGGCGAAGGGGACAGGCTTCGTGAGCGCGGCTGCCGATATCCGCCGCATCCTCCTGGCGCGATCGCTGCGCGCGTTCGGCGACGGCTACGTCGCAGTGCTGCTGCCGGTGCATTTGTCGCGGCTCGGTTACGACGCCCTCGCGGTCGGGGCGATCTCGACCGCCACCTTGCTCGGCTCGGCGCTCCTCACGGTGGCGCTCGGCGTCTCGGCTCACCGCGTCAAGCGGCGGCGGGCGCTGATTGCCGCCGGCCTGCTCATGGCGGCGACCGGCTTCGCCTTCGCCGGCCTGTCCGGCTTCGTGCCGCTGCTCCTCGTCGCCTTCGTCGGCACGCTCAACCCGTCGAGCGGCGATGTCAGCGTGTTCCTGCCGCTCGAGCACACCATCCTGGCGCAGGCGGTCCCTGCCTCGGAGCGCACCGCCGCCTTCGCCCGCTACAGCTTCGTCGGCTCCGTCGTCGCCGCCGCCGGCGCCCTGACGGCCGGCGCCGTCGATTGGCTGGCGCCGCTTCTCGACCCCGGCACGACGATTGCGCTTCTGTTCGGCCTCTACGGCTGCCTCGGCCTTGCCAACGTGCTGCTCTACCGCGGCCTCTCGCCCGTGGCCGAACGGGCCGACGATGCGCCGGCGACGCCGCTCGGCCCCTCGCGTCGCCACGTTTATGGCCTCGCCGCCCTGTTCGCGCTCGACGCCTTCGGCGGCGGCTTCGTCGTCAATGCCCTGTTGGCGCTGTGGCTGTTTCAAACCTTCGGCGTCGACGTCGCCACCGCCGGCGCCATCTTCTTCGTCACCGGCCTCTGCTCCGCCTTCTCCTTGTTCGCCGCCGTGCCGCTGGCGCGCCGCTTCGGCCTCGTCAACACCATGGTGTTCACGCACCTGCCGGCGAACGTCTTCCTGGTCTTGGCAGCGTTCGCGCCGAACGTCGGGGTCGCCTTCGTGCTCCTAGTTTGCCGCAGCCTGCTGTCGCAGTTGGATATCCCGACGCGCTCGGCTTACGTGATGAGCGTCGTCACGCCCGAGGAGCGTCCAGCGGCGGCCAGCCTCACCGCCGTGCCGCGCAGCCTGGCCAGCGCCATGGCGCCGCTGCTGTCGGGCTCCCTCCTGGCCGTGAGCCCGTTCGGTTGGCCCCTCGTCATCGGCGGCGGCCTGAAGATCGTCTACGACCTTGCGCTGCTGCGTCGCTTCGCGGCCGTCAAGCCCGCGGACGAGGGCTAGAGCACGCTGCCGAAAAGTGGAAGCCACGTTTCGGAAAAACAGCATGCTCAACTTTTCGGAATCGATCACGTTCATGCGTTTTGCTTGATTCAATCAAAACGCATCGTGATCTGAGGCGGAACCGGCCTCGGCGCCGCGCTGTTTCTCCTGGGAAAAAGGAGACGCCAATGCCGACGGAGCTACCGAACGAACGCGCCTTGCGCGAGCCTGGCGTCATGCAGCTCGACCCGGCGGGGGAGGGCATCGCCATCGACGAGACGCGCCGCCTCATCGCCTCCAACAAGGTCGAGGGCACGCCGGTCTTCAACCGCGCCGGCGAGGAGCTCGGCACGGTCTACAATTTCATGGTCGACAAGGTGAGCGGGCAGGTCGCCTATGCGGTCATGTCGTTCGGCGGCTTTCTCGGCCTCGGTGAGAGCTACCATCCGCTGCCGTGGCGGGCGCTCACCTACGACACGCGCCTCGGCGGCTACGTGGTCGATATCGACAAGGACCGCCTCGCGGCTTCGCCGCGCCACGGCGCCGGCGAGGATCCGTTCGTCGACGACGAATACGGCGCCAAGGTCGACGCCTATTACCGAACCACCCCGACCTCGTGAGCTACCCCACCGCCTCGCAGCGGATGCCGGCCGGGCGCCGCGCAGGCGCCAGGCGGGCGCGGGGAGCCGAGTCGTAGGCGGCCTCGGTGCTGGAGCGGATGCGCTGATACTGCGCGAAGGTGATGGCGCCGCCGGCTTGGCCGAGATAGATGGCCCAGGCCGCCTCGGGCGCAGGGTCGCCGGCCAGCGCCGCCTCGATGGCGCGCGCTCGTGCGATGATCGAGGGCGGGACGGGCTGGCGCGGCTCGAACGGCTCGTCGCTCTCGCACGCCTCGCACATCGTCTACCTCCGCCTCCGGCCTCCCGCCGTTCCGAGGCACAGCACGGAACGGCCGGAGGGGCAAGGGGAGGGGCAAGGGGAGGGTAGGTTGCCTTTAGCGCGTCGACGCGGAGGCGAAGCGGGTGCGGGCCGCGCGGGCCGAGGCGAAGCGCGACTTGCGGTGGCCGAACCAGGAGATGCGGGTCGGCCGCACGTCGGCATGCAGGAGGCCGTTGCCGTAGCTGCCGATGCCGCCGACCTCCGCCATGCCGCGCAGCACCGCCAGCGTCGCGCTGACGGAGGCCTGCATGGGCCGGAAATCGACCGCCTGGCCCCGGTAATGGTACGAGTTCCGGGCGTGCTTGCCGTCGCAAACCGAGGTGATCTCGAGCCGGCCGACCCGCTCGGCGATCTTGTGCAGCATGCTCCAGGCCTCGGGCTTGAGGCAGCTCGTGCGAGCTTTCTTCTGGTAGCAGAAGCTTCCTTCGCAGTAATCGCGAGCCATAGCCGTTGCTGGAAGAACAACTAGACCAAGCGCCAAAGCAGTGCGAAGCATGACAGCATCTCCCCTTGAGATTTTGTCCTGCTTGCATACAGGCGGCAGCGCCCAATTTTAGCCTTCGACTTCAGGGCTGCTTAAAAGTAACCCTTAAAACGCTTGGTAAATCGGGCTGCGAAGGCACGCAAAACCTTTGCGCGGCAAGGCGCCTGACGAAATTAACTGCTCTGGGAAAGCGGCGGCTCGAGCTGCGGAACGGCCGGCCGAAAAGGGCCGCGCGCACAATATCTTAAGGAAGAATTAACGATGATGGCCGGGCGAAAGGCCCTGGGCGGGCTGTCGGACAGCTGGTTCTCGCACCGCATCCGCTTGATTCATTCCGGGGCTGAGCCAACGGGTCCGGCCTTCGGCCGGCCCGATGATAAACTCCGCGAAGAATCCGGAACCCACGACCGGGTGACACGTGTCGCGCTTGTTCGTGGGTTCCGGGGTTCAGGCCTTCGGCCTGCCCCGGAACAGAGGTAGGATTCGCTTGACGCAAAACGCGCAATCGTGAGCTACGGCGCATAGTATTTCTGCACCGTCTCCCAGGCGACGCCTGCCAAGAGCTTGGCAAGGTCCGGGTCGACGCCCGCCATGGCGGCCGGGCTGCCGGCCGGCGACTGCCGGAACAGGGCCGCGTAGAGGGTGGCGGCGCCGAGATAAGTGCCGGCCGGGCTCGGATGGCGCTTGTCGGCCGCGTAGAGGACGAGATCCGGCTTCGTCGCGAGCGCCTTGGCGAAGGCGAGCCCCGCCGGCACGACCAGCGCTTTGTTGTCGTTGCCGGCCTTGGTGTATTGCTCGGCGAGGCTTTGCGTCATGTCGGGCTTGTCGGCATAGGCCCAGGTCATGAACAGGACCGGCACGGCGCCGCGCGCCCGCACGGTGTCGCTGTGCTTCTTCGCGTAT
>DASQLE010000337.1:0-3122 GCA_035630175.1 Beijerinckiaceae bacterium | reverse complement strand
CCCTCCTGCCGCCCGAGCTCGGTCATGTCGCGATCGAGCGCGGCGGCCCGGTCCGACCCGAACTTGCGGGCCCGGTAGAGCGCACGCTCCATGCCCTCCGGCGGCATTCCCGGATTGAGCTCGAAGGGCAGCCAGCGGATTGCCGCCGTGAGAGCGAGGCCCGTTTCGTCGAGCGCGCGCTCGAGGCGGCGCTTGCCGACGAAGCACCACGGACAGATGACGTCCGAGAAGACGTCGATGGAGAGGGTTCCGGACATACGGGGCTCCCGTTGGTGAACCGCAGGGCTTGGGCTGGCAAACGTGCCCCGATCTGGCCTGATTTGATAGGGAAGAAGGGCCGCGACGTGCACAGGGGGCCCATGATCCATCGTTTCCTCGTCAGCAGCCTGGCCTTGGCCGGGCTGGCGCAGCCTGCCTCGGCCATGGACCTGAAGGCCCGCCTCGACCTCGAGCCGCTGATCGTCAAGCACGCGGCCGCCAACAGCATTCCCGCCGGGCTGGTTCACCGCATCATTATCCGGGAAAGCCGCTACAACGCCCGCGCCGTCGGTCTCGGCGGGGCGCTCGGCCTGATGCAGATCAAGCACGCCACCGCCCGGGCGCTCGGCTATTCGGGTTCTGCGGAAGGGCTTCTCGACGCCGACACCAACCTGACCTACGGCGTGCGCTATCTCGCCGGCGCCTACCGGGTCGCCGACGGGGACCAGAATCGGGCGGTCGGGTTCTACGCCCGCGGCTATTACTACGACGCCAAGCGCCGCGGCATGCTCGGCACCCTCGCCCGGGCGCCGGCCGTCGCGCAGGAGCCGGCCGCGGCTGTCGCCGCGCCGCCGCCCGCCCCGTCGCAATCGTTCTTCTCGACGCTGTTCTCGAACCCGCAAGCCGCGCCGCCCGCCGCGCAAGCGGCGATCGAGCAGCCGGAAGCGGTCGTCGCCGCGCCCCGCACGAAGCGCGCCGGCAAGCGCCAAGCGGCGGACGTTGAAACCGGGCGCAGCACTCCGGCGCAAGGCGAACAACGAGGTGAGGCCGTTCAAACCACGGGCGGCACCGTTGCCGCGCCGGTCACCGGCGTCGGTCCGCGCGCGATAGCCGCGAAGGAAACGGCCACGCTTCCGGAGGCGGCGGCTCCGCCCCGCGAGGCGGCAATTAACCGGAGCGGCCGACCTGCAAAGCGGACAACAGTCTCTGGCGCAGATCGCTCTGCGCAAAAGGCTTCTGCACAACGGGACGATCCCGGTACGAATCCTTGATCCCGGCGCTGCCGTAACCGGTCGAGAAGACGAACGGCACGTTGCGCTGCACAAGCGCTTCCGCGACCGGATAAATGGGTTCGCCGGCGACGTTGACGTCGAGAATGGCGAGATCGAAGGTTTCGCTAGCAGCGAGATCGAGAGCCGCCGCGAGGCGGCCGGCCGGGCCGACGACCTCGCAGCCGAACTCGAGCAGCATGTCTTCGAGAAGAAGAGAGATCGCGGCTTCGTCCTCAACAATGAGAATGCGCAGCCCGTTGAGCTCTTTGCCGTTCGCGTGGGTCACTGGCTTGCTTTCCGTCCTGCCGGGGAGCTGTCACGAGACGGGAGCCCGCCCGATTCCGCCGTCTCGCCTCGATAAATGATGTTCTTGTTGGGAGAAGCCGGAACGGCTCTTCCGTGTTCGCGCTTTTATCCCCTTCCGGCAAAGCCGGTAAGAGCCTTGCGGCCGCAGGGTAAACGAGCGGTCTCGTCGCAGCCGGAGCGACGGACGGCACTGTTATGGTTACAGATGAACCGCCGATGAAAGGTCGGCACTTCGTCAGGAAATCGTTCTGGACCGTGTTCGAGCGCGCGCGAAGCGGAACCTGCGACATAGTGGTGAGGCTGCGTGGCCGGTCGCTGCGTCAGGTTCCGGAGCGCGGGACCTCATGGTAATCGCCGGCCCATGAAGCCGATCTCAATCTCCCTTCTCACCATTTGCGGCCTCGAAGAGCTGGAAGAGCACAGCGCCCGCGCCGTGACTCATGTCCTGTCGATCGTCGATCCCGACTGTCCGGACCCGGACGCCTTCCGGGGTTACGATTCGCATCATCGGACGATCCTGCGCTTTCACGACATCATCGAACCGTTCGCTGGGTTCGTGCACCCGGAACAGGGGCACGTGGAGGCGGTTCTCGCCTTCGGCGAAGGTCTCCGCCGGGACGCGGCCAGCCGCCCGGAGGCCGGCCACCTGCTGGTCCATTGCCATGCCGGCATCTCGCGTTCGACCGCCGCCATGGCCATGCTCCTTGCCCAGACCGATCCGGACGGGGACGAGACGGCGATCTTCGACCGATTGGTAAGCATCCGTCCGCAGGCTTGGCCGAACTCGCGCATGATCGGCTTCGCCGACCGTCTCCTGTCCCGCAAGGGCCGGCTCAACGCCGCCCTCGCGCGCTTGTATGCCCGGCAGCTCGCCGCCCGGCCCGATCTCGAGGAGACCATGCGCCGGCATGGCCGCGGCCGCGAGGTGGACATGGCCCTGTCCGGCTCGGCCGCCTAGCACGAGGGATTTCGGCGACCTTCTGCGGGCGATCGCCATCGGGGGGATCGCAGGTGAGCCGCTTCCGCCCTATCTGTGCGTGCGGTGGCCGTTTCGGCGCCGCCGCCAACCCACGAGTCGTAGCCGCATGGCCGACACCGATCCGGACAAGCCGACCCTGTTCTCCCGTCTGTTCGGGCGCAAGGCGGAGACGAGCGACGATCCAGCGGCTGCGACGCCGGAAGGGCGGCCCGATTATGCGGCGGCGGCCGGCGACCTCGCGCCCGCCCTGCCGTCGGACGCCGGCGCTTCGGCGGGCGCGACGCCGGCTCTTCCCGCTGAACTGGCCGGCGCCGATCTGCAGCCCGCCGCAGGAATCGCGCCCGAAGATCGCGGCGCAGCGCCGGGCGGGACATCCGCATCCCCGGCGTCGTCGGCCGGATGGTGGCGTCGGCTCAGCGAGGGTATGCGGCGCACGTCTTCGAGCCTGAGCGAAAGCGTCACGAGCCTTTTCACCAAGCGCAAGCTCGATGCGGCGACCCTCGACCAGCTCGAAGACGCGCTGGTCCAGGCGGATCTCGGCGTCGATGCCGCCGCGCGCATCGTCAAGGCCGTCGCCCAAGGCCGCT
>DASQLE010000336.1:0-2604 GCA_035630175.1 Beijerinckiaceae bacterium | reverse complement strand
TCGGCGTCGACGTCAATGTTCTGCTCTTCCTGCTCTGGGCGGCCGAGGGCGGCCGCAAGGTCGATGCGGAGGATGCGCGCCGCGTGATCGCCGCGGTCGAGAGCTGGAACCGGACCGTCGTCGTGCCGCTCCGCACTGTCCGCCGCGGCTTGCGCGAGCCGCCGGAGCTCGTCGAGCCCGCGGCGGCCGAGCGCTTTCGCCAGCGCGTCAAGCAGGTCGAGCTCGAGGCCGAGAGGCTTCAGCAGGAAGGTCTCGAGCGGCTTGTGCCGCGGGACGGTCTCGGCCTGCCGGACGCTTCCCGCGACGCCGCGGCGCGTGCCAATGTCGAGGTCTACGCCGAGGTGCTCGGAACGACATTCGCGCCGCCGCTCGTCGCGGCTTTGCTGGTCGGCTTTCGGCGGCTGGAGCAGGATGGGCCGGATGAGTGACGCAACGCCTCGCCGCATGGTGGTCGGGATCAGCGGCGCCTCCGGCATTATCTACGGCATCCGCACACTCGAGCATCTGCGCCGGGCCGGCGTCGAGACGCATCTCGTCATGAGTCGGGCCGCCGAGATGACACTACTCTACGAGACGGATCTCAAGCCGAAGGATGTGCGCGCCCTCGCCGATCATTGCCACGCCATGCCCAATGTCGGCGCCTCGATCTCGTCCGGCTCGTTCCGGACGATGGGCATGATCATCGCGCCCTGCTCCGTGCGAACCATGAGCGAGATCGCCAGCGGCGTCACGACGTCCTTGATGAGCCGTGCCGCCGACGTGGTGCTGAAGGAGCGCCGCCGCCTGGTTCTCGCCTTCCGCGAGACGCCCTTGCACGGCGGCCATCTGCGCACGATGACGCAGCTCTCCGACATGGGCGCGATCATCGCTCCCGTGGTGCCGGCCTTCTACACGCGTCCCAAGACCCTGGACGACATCATCGATCACACGGTTGGGCGCCTGCTCGATCTGTTCGACATCGATGTCGGCATCGTCAAGCGATGGAAGAGCGGACCGGGCGGCGAGACGGATCCGCTCGATCGGGACGACGAGACCGCGTGAGCGCCGGATCGGCGCACCGTTGTCATTGCGTTAACCAAGCGGAAAGATTCGTGGCGCTAGCATGATCGAAAGATGTGCGAGGTGGGTCATGAGCGAAGCCGCCGCCGGGACAAGCAAAGTATATGCATTTCCGCGACCTGTGGCCGACGCGCCGGTTGATGAGAGCGTCGCCTCGATCATCGATGTGCTGCAGGATCATCTGGCGCTGGCGCGCGAGGGCAAGCTCCGCTCCATCGCGGTCGTGACGGTGTCCGCCGACGGGGCGGCGATCGGCACGCAATGGTCCTGCGCTCATGGCGACAGCGCCGGCTTGATCGGCAAGCTGACTGTCCTGACGCACGACCTGATGTCGGCGCGGAGCTGACGCGCCGCCTTCAGGCGGCTGCCGATTGAACAGGCGGCATCGTCGGGCCGCTGCAACCAAGCGACGGTGACGTCGCCCTCCCGACGACGAGCATTTCGTCGCCATGCCCGCTGTGACGCGAAGGCTTGCTCCTCGGCAAGGCCGACGACATGCCTGTCGCTACTTCCGAAGCCCCTGGCTAGAGCGCCTCGATTTCGGCGAACAGCGTATCGGACAGCGCAATCCCATCCGTCCGCGCCCGGCGCCGCGCCTCGAGACGGCGAGCGCCAGGCAGGCGAGCGCCGGCCTGCGCCTCGATGGCGGCGGCGAGCGCCGCGAACCGGCCGGTCGCATCCGCGCCGCCGAGGGCGGCCGGATCGAAGGCGACGATGAGCTGGCCGGTTCCGGGCGGCGGCCCCTTCGCGTCGAGGAAGGACGAGGCGTCGGCGGCGTAGGTCGCGCCGGTCAGGCCGGCGGCGAGGAGCTCGACCATCAACGCGAGGGCGGTGCCCTTGGCGTCGCCGAGGGGCAGCATGGTGCCCGCGAGCGCCGCGGCCGGGTCGGTGGTGGGGCGACCGGCCTCATCGAGCGCCCAGCCCTCCGGGATCGGCTCGCCCTTCTGCTTCGCAGCCAGGATGTTGCCGCGCGCTACCTTGGACAGGGACAGGTCCACGACGATCGGCTCGCGCCCGGGCAGCGGGCAGGCGAAGGCGATGGGGTTGGTGCCGAACACCGGCTGCGAGCCGCCCCAGGGCGCCATGGCGGCCGGCGTGTTGGCGAAGAGCAGCGCCACCAGCCCAGCCTCGGCGAGGCGCTCGGCCGGGTGGCCGGCGGCGCCGCAATGATGCGAGCGCCGGATCGGGGCGACGGCGATGCCCTGCGCGCCCGCCACCTCGGGCAAGCCGGACACGGCCGCGTCGATGGCCGGGTAGGCGAAGCCATGCGCCGCGTCGACGGCCAGGACCGCCCGCTTCGGCCGCGTGACCACGGGCGTCGCGAAGCCATCGACCTTGCCGGCCTTCGCCTGGGCCGCGTAAGTCGGCACGCGCGAGAGGCCATGGCCTTTGAGCCCGTCCGCCTCGGCCGCGACCAGCGCGCGCGCAACGATGCGGGCGTTGCCCTCCTCGGTCCCGCAACGCATTAAGGCGTCGGCGACCAGGTCTTCCGCCTCGGCGAGGGTCAGCGTCGGCATAGCGTCAAACCCCCGCCAGATGCCGGCG
>DASQLE010000335.1:0-3472 GCA_035630175.1 Beijerinckiaceae bacterium | reverse complement strand
CAAGAAGGGCCAGTTTCTCGCGCCGCGCGACATGCGCCACGTCGTCGCCAAGATCGCTGCCGAAGGCAACGCGTCGGTGCTGCTCACCGAGCGTGGCGTCAGCTTCGGCTACAACAACCTGGTGGTCGACATCCTGCAGATCCCCGCCTTCCTGTGCCGGCAGACGGACCTTCTCGTGGCGGCGGCGCGCACCGGCCGCGTCGTCAACGTCAAGAAGGGCCAGTTCCTGGCGCCCTGGGACATGGCCAACGTGGCGAGCAAGATCACCGAGGCCGGCAACCCGAACGTGATGGTGACGGAGCGTGGCGCCTCGTTCGGCTACAACACCCTCGTGTCCGACATGCGCGCCCTGCCGATCATGGCCGAGGCGACGGGCGCGCCGGTGATCTTCGACGCCACCCATTCGGTGCAGCAGCCCGGCGGCAAGGGCACGACCTCCGGCGGCCAGCGCGAGTTCGTGCCGGTGCTGGCGCGGGCGGCCGTCGCCGTCGGCGTCGCCGGCGTGTTCATCGAGACGCATGGGGATCCGGACCGGGCGCCCTCCGACGGGCCCAACATGGTGCCGCTGCGGGACATGGAGGAGCTCTTGCGAACGCTCATGCGCTTCGACGAGATCGCCAAGTCCCGTAGCGTGGCATGAGGTGACCCGAGCATAATGCCGAAAAGCGCGTCCTCGGACTTGATCCGAGGATGGACCCACACCCTGGTCAAGCCGGGGTGCAAGCTTCTCGGAGAAAACATCATGCTCAACTTCTTGGAATCGATCACGTTCGTGCGTCTTGGTCGACTCAACCAAGACGCATCGTGACCTAGCGCCGCGCGAGCCCCGCCATTCTCCGCCTCCTCGTCGTTCTAAGCTTCGTGGCGTTCGCGTCCTCCCTGTCGCTGCGCGCCGTCGATCCCGTGATCCCGCTGGTGGCGGCCGACCTCGCCGTGAGCACCGCCACCGCCGCCTTGCTGTCGACGGCCTTCGCGCTGCCCTACGCCCTGACCCAGCCGATCCTCGGACCGGTCGCCGACATGGTCGGCAAGACGCGCTTCATGACCGGCTGCCTCGTGGTCCTGACGGCCGCCTGCCTGGTTGGTGCCGTGGCGCCCACCTTCGCCGTCGTGCTCGCCGCCCGCGTCCTGTCCGGCATCGTCGCCGGCGGCGTCTTCCCGATCGCCATGGCCGTGATCGGCGACCGGGTGGCGATCACGGAGCGGCAGGTGGCCATCGGACGGCTGCTCGCGGCGGCGATGATCGGCAATCTCCTCGGCGCCTCCCTGTCGGGAGTGGTCGGCGACGTCGTCGGCTGGCGCGGCGTCTTCGTCGGTATGGGCGTGTTCGCCCTGCTCGCGACCATCGGCGCGGTTGTCGGATTCCGCGCCACCGGCCGCGAGCGGCCGGCACGGCTCGACCTTGCCGCCATCCCGGCGAGTTATCGGATCGTCTTCGCCAATCCGCGGGCGAAAATCTGCTTTGCGGCCGTGTTCCTCGAAGGCGTGTTCGTCTTCGGGCTGTTCCCGTATGTCGCCGTGCTGCTCAGCGCGGCCGGGGAGACGCGCGCCTCGATCGCGGGCCTCGTGATCGCCGGGTTCGGCATCGGCGGGCTGTGCTACGCGGGCGCCGTGTCGCTGCTCATCGCGCGCCTGGGAGAGCGGCGGATGATGACCCTCGGGGGCGCGTTCGTGGCCGCGGCGCTCGCTTTCATCGCGCTCGACCTCGCCTGGCCCTACCAGTTCACCGCCTTCGTGGTCCTCGGCTTCAGCTTCTTCACGCTGCACGGCTGCATCCAGATCTACGCGACCGAGCTCGCGCCGACCGCGCGGGCCTCCGCCATGTCACTGCACTCGGCCTCGTTCTTCTTCGGGCAGGCGGTGGGACCGCTCTATTACGGCCTCGGCCTGGCGCAGGGCCAAGCGACCGCCAGCATTCTGTTCGGCGGGCTCGCGGTCCTCGCGGTCGGCATCGCCTGCGCACGATGGCTGCCGCAGCGCGGGCGCGATGCTCCCGCGAGCTGATAGGCGCGGCGATGACGTCAAGCCGGCGTGGGGGTGTCGGCGATTCAGCCGCGGCCGCGGTAGGCAGCGACGCCCTGATCCGGCATCCACACGTGCTTCGGCGGCTCGCCGGTCTGCCAGAAGACGTCGATCGGCATGCCGCCGCGCGGATACCAATAGCCGCCGATGCGGAGAAAGCGCGGCTCGAGCAGGTCGGCGAGGCGCCGGCCGATCGCGACCGTGCAATCCTCGTGGAAGGCGCCGTGATTGCGGAAGCTGTTGAGATAGAGCTTCAGCGACTTCGACTCGACGAGCCAGGGGCCCGGCACGTAGTCGATCACCAGGGTGGCGAAATCGGGCTGCCCCGTCACCGGGCACAGGGTCGTGAACTCGGGCGCCGTGAAGCGGGCGAGGTAGTCGGTGTCGGGATGCGGGTTCGGCACGCGGTCGAGCCGCGCCTCCTCGGGGGAGGAGGGGAGGGCGGTCGGCAGGCCGAGCTGGAGATCGGGATCGGTCATCGACATAACTCTTGCACTGTCATTGCGGGCGCGCCGCAGGCGCGGGCCCGGAACCCGCGACTGGGTTGATAGGCGTAGCGCCTGTTCGTGGGTTCCGGGCTCGGCTTCGCCGCCCCGGAATGACGATAAGGCCGTTCCCTTGCCCGATCCGGCGTTTCGGTCAATAAGCCGCGGCGACACAGGCCCTGCCCCTGCCAGATGTCCCCGGAGCTTCGCCCCCCATGACCGCCATCGTCGACATCGTCGCCCGTCAGATTCTCGACAGCCGCGGCAACCCGACGGTGGAGGTGGACGTGATTTTGGAGGACGGCTCCATGGGCCGCGCCGCCGTCCCGTCCGGCGCCTCCACGGGTGCGCACGAGGCCGTCGAGCTGCGCGACGGCGACAAGACGCGCTATCTCGGCAAGGGCGTGCTCAAGGCGGTCGAGGCCGTCAATTCCGAGATCCTCGACGCCGTCGGCGGCATGGACGCCGAGAACCAGGTCGCCATCGACGAGGCCATGATCGAGCTCGACGGCACGCCCAACAAGGGACGGCTCGGCGCCAACGCCATTCTCGGCGTGTCGCTGGCGGTCGCCAAGGCGGCGGCCGAAACGGCCGCCCTGCCGCTCTACCGCTATGTCGGCGGCACCCAGGCGCGCGTCCTGCCGGTGCCGATGATGAACATCATCAACGGCGGCGCGCATGCCGACAACCCGATCGATTTCCAGGAATTCATGATCATGCCGGTCGGGGCGCCCCGCTTCGAGGAGGCAGTGCGCATGGGCTCGGAAGTGTTTCATACGCTCCGTGCGGCGCTGAAGAAGGCCGGCCACAACACCAATGTCGGGGACGAGGGCGGCTTCGCCCCGAACCTGCCCTCGGCCGAGGGCGCCCTCGACTTCCTCATGCAGGCGGTCGAGCAGGCCGGCTACAAGCCGGGCGCCGACATGGTCATCGCTCTCGATTGCGCGGCGACCGAGTTCTTCAAG
>DASQLE010000334.1:0-7793 GCA_035630175.1 Beijerinckiaceae bacterium | reverse complement strand
CGTGTTCGATGCACTTCACGCCGGCGGCAATAGACCGCCGGATCGCCACCGGCGTAAAGGCATGCGTGGCGACGTACGTGCCCCAGTTCTCGGCCGCCTCAACCGCGGCGCGCAGTTCGGCCTCGGTGAAGGTGGTCACGTCGATCGGACTGAAGGGTGACGACACCCCGCCGCCTGCCGTCAATTTGACTTGAGACGCGCCCTGCATGAGCTGCTCGCGGACACGCAGGCGTACCTCGTCAGGGCTGTCCGCAACCATGCTCCCGCCGAGTTGCTCCATGCGGGTGAGCATGCCGCCGATCGTCCGCGGCAGATCGGTGAGCTGGCGGAAATCTCCATGCCCGCTCGTGACCGTGATCACCGCGCCGGACGGATAGATACGCGGGCCCTTGACGATGCCCTCGTCGATGGCGCGCTTGAGACCAAACACCGGCCCGCCCATGTCGCGAATGGTGGTGAAGCCGCGCATCAGCGTGTCCGTCGCCTCGTCGCCCGCAACGAGAGTGTTGAAGCCGAGATCGCCGAACGCCTGCGCCGGCGTCGTCCGCACCAGCGCCGCGTGCCAATGCACGTCGATAAGGCCCGGCATCAACACGCGGCCATCTCCGGAGACGACCCGCACGTTGGCCTTCCCGTCGACCGCGATCGGGTTCGCAGAGATCCGTTCGATGATGTTGCCGGTGATCAGGACGTCGGAAGAAGCCGACAGCGCGGCGCTTTTTCCGTCGAAGATCCGCACGCCGCGGAAAAGGGTTGCAGGAGCAGGCGCCAATTCCGGAGTGCCTTGCGCAGAAACCGACTGGCAGGTCCCCATCAAGAGTGCCGCAAGCAGCAACGACGGACACAGCTTCCGAGGCGTCAGACCGGGCCGTGCGTTCACGCCTCGCCCCCTTTGGCTGCTGGCGGACCTTCCCGTCTGCGTTGCGCCGACTGCCGCGATACCTACTCCCTGAAGACTTAGGTCGTCGAATAACATGGCCGAAACTCCAGCCTTGCCCACCCAAGCACCCCGCAGCCGGGGTCAGTCTAACCCAATGTCCGGACCCATAACCAGTAACTGACGGTTGCGGCGATGCGGACGGCGGCGAGGAAGTTGGTCGCGAGACGGTCGTGGCAGGAGCTATTTCGCCGCTTCCAAGGGCATGTAAGCGATCCTCCCGCAGGAACGCGTCGTCGTCGACGAGGCGCCCTACCCCGCCCTCACCGGCGCATCCAGCACCTGGCGCACCTTGGCGGCGAGCTCTTCGAGGGTGAAGGGCTTGCCGATCATCTCGACGCCCGGATCGAGCACGCCGTTGTGGACGACGGCGTTGCGCGTGTAGCCGGTGTTGAACAGCACCTTCAGGTCCGGCCGGCGGCGGCGCGCCTCCTCGGCGAGCTTGGCGCCGTTGACGTCGGGCATGACGACGTCGGTGAAGAGGAGCGCGATCTCCCCGTGCCCGTCGAGCAGCCGCAGCGCGCTCGCCGCCCCGTCCGCTTCGAGCACGCGGTAACCGAGCTCGGTCAAGGCGTCGACGCTGAACTGGCGCACCGCCGGTTCGTCCTCGACGACCAGCACCACCTCCTCGCGCTCGCCGAGCGGCACGTCGGAGACGCTCTCCTCCGCCAAGGCTTCGCCCTCGGCGCGGACCAGCCGCGGCAGGTAGACCTTCACCGTCGTGCCTTGGCCGGGCTCGGAATAGATCTTCACGTGCCCGCCCGACTGCTTGACGAAGCCGTAGACCTGGCTGAGGCCGAGCCCCGTGCCCTTGCCGACCGCCTTGGTCGTGAAGAACGGGTCGAACGCCTTGGCGATCACCTCGGGCGGCATGCCCGTGCCCGTGTCGGTGACCGCGATCATCACGTATTGGCCCGCCGGCACGCCGAGATGGGCCGCCACGTAGCGCGCGTCGAGGTGGCCGTTGGCCGTCTCGATCGTCAGCCGGCCGCCGTCCGGCATGGCGTCGCGGGCGTTGACCGCGAGGTTGAGGAGCACGCTCTCGAGCTGGTTGGGGTCGGCATGCGTCCGCCAGAGGCCTGAGGACAGCACGGTCTCGAGCCGGATGTCGCTGCCGAGCGATCCGCGGATCAATTCCGACATGCCGGCGACGAGCTTGTTGGCGTCGACCGCCTCGGGCTTGAGCGGCTGCTGGCGCGAGAAAGCGAGCAGGCGCTGGGTCAGCGTCGCCGCCCGCCGCGCCCCCTCGCTCGCCGCGTCCACGTAGCGCTTGGCGCGCGCGTCGCCGGCGCCGATGCGCCGGCCGAGCAGGTCGAGCGAGCCGATCACGACCGCGAGCATGTTGTTGAAGTCGTGCGCGATGCCGCCGGTGAGCTGGCCGACCGCCTCCATCTTCTGCGACTGACGGAGCGCCTCCTGCGCGGCTTCGAGCTCGGCTTGGCGCGCCTTGACGGCGGTGACGTCGCGGGCGACGGCATGGTAGAGCCCGGCGCGATACCGCCCAGGACAGCCAGACCCACTTCCCGTCCTTGGCGCGATAGCGGTTCTCGAACCGCATGTTCGTTCGCCCTTCGGCCGCGAGCCTCGCCGCCTCTGCCTGGCTGGACGCCAGGTCGTCCGGGTGAATGAGCTCCATGAAGTTGGCGCCGACGAGCTCGGCTTCGCTCCAGCCGAGGATCGCCGTCCAGGCCGGGTTGGCCGCGACGATCGTCCCGTCGAATCGCGCGATCAGCAGCATGTCCTGAGAGCTGCGCCAGAGACGGTCGCGATCCGCGGTGCGCTCGGCGACCTGTTGCTCGAGCGTTTCGTTGAGCTCGCGCAGGCGATCCTCGGCGTCGCGGCGCTCCGTGATGTCGTTGAACAGGATCGCGACGCGGTGCTCTTGCGGCTCGCCCGCCCGGAAGGCGTGCACGTCGTACCAGCGACCGAACGGCTCGGCGCGATTCTCGAACCGCACCGGCTCGCCGGTGAGCGCGACCCTGCCATAGGTGTCGAACCAGTGGCGCTCCAAGCCGGGCGCAGCCTCGCTCACCCATTGGCCGGCGGCGCCGCGGAGGCCGGTCTGGCGCTCGAATGCCGGATTGATCTCCGCCAGGCGGTAGTCGATCGCCTGCTTGTTGTCGTCGAACTTCATCTCGACGACGCAGAAGCCGACGTCGATGGCCTCGAACAGCGTGCGGTAGCGAGCTTCGCTCGCGCGCAGCTCGCGCTCGGCGGTCAGCCGCGCGACCGCGGTGCGGGTGCGCTCGGCCATCTCGCGCACGAAGGCGAGCTCCTCGTCAGGCCACTCCCGCACCTCGGCGTGATTGAGGTAAAGCAGCGCCACCAGCCCGCCCCGCTCCGTCACCGGCATGTTGAGCACGGCCCGGGCGCTGATCGCTTCGAGAGCCGCAGCCGTGGCTTTGGTGCGGGGATCGAGCCGGGCATCGGCGAAGACCACCGTCCGGCCCGCCTTCAGGTCCTCGATGTAGGACCCGTAGTCGCGAAAGTGCAGCGTCCCGGCGAGGCTCTTGATTCCGGGCCTGTTCCAGTCGCGCTCGATCGTGATCGTCTCGTCCGCCTTGTTGATCGTGCCGTAGCCCGCGCGGCTGACGCCGAGCGTATGGCCCAGGATCTCCGCCGCCCGGAAGGCGAGCTCGTCCGGGTCCGCGATATCGCGAATGCGGTCGCCGAGCTCGCCGAGCGCGAGGCGGCGCGCTTCGACCCGCTTGCGAGCGGTAATGTCGACGGCTGCGCCGATCGCACGGACGCATCGCCCGTCGGCGTCGAACACGCCCTGGCCCTTGGCGGCGACCCAGCGCACGACGCCGTCCTCCTTGCCGATCGTGCGGTATTCGATGTCGTAGAGCGCACGCCGTTCGGGATCGATCGCCGCGGCGAAGGCAGCGCTCGTCGCCTCGCGGTCGTCCGGGTGCAGGCCGGCATAGAAGTCCGCCATCGACACGGCCGCGTCGGCCGAGATGCCGAACATCGCCTTGACCCGCGGCGGCCAGACGAGCGTGTCGGTGACGAGATCGACGTCCCAGAACCCGACCTCCGCGGCCTCCGTGGCGAGCCGGAGCTGCTCCTCGCTCGCGCGCGACGCCGCCTCGGAGCGCTTGCGCTCGGAGAGGTCCTGCATGGCCCCGATCATGCGCAGCGGCCGGCCGGCCTCGTCGCGCAGCACGGCCCCGCGATCGAACACGTCGGCATAGGAGCCGTCGGCGCGGCGGAAGCGATATTCGTCCGACCAGGTCTCGCCGGTGCCGTCGATGAAGGCGTGGATGCTCTCGTCGACCCGCGCCCGGTCGTCGGGATGGATGTGCTCGATCCACCATTGGGCGCTGGTGCCATCACGCGCGGCGTCGGCATGGCCGAAGGCGGCGTCGACGGCCTCGTTCCAGATCACGGCATGGGTGGCGAGGCCCCAATCCCAGATGGCGTCGTTGGTCGCCCGCGCCGCGAGGCGGTAGCGCTCGGCGGTTTGGCGCAGGGCTTCTTCCGTGCGACGGCGCTCCGAGATGTCGCGGTACAGCAAGGCGAGGCCGTCGCCCGACGGGTAGACGCGGACGTCGAGCCAAGCGTCGCGGCCGTCCGGCCAGACGTAGCGGTGCTCGAGCGCGACCGGCACGCGCTCGGCCATTGCCTTCTTGTAGAGCAAGCCGAGTTCGCTCGTCTCGGTGCCGGGCCAAACCTGCCAATGCGAGCGGCCCAGAATCTCGTCGCGCGGGCGCGTCTCGAGCCGCATGCCTTCGACGTTGATCTCGACGACGCGGAAGTCGCGGTCGAGGAGCACGAACCCTTCCGCGATCGCGTCGAGGACGCCGCGCATGCGCCCTTCGCCCTCGCGCAGCGCGTCCTCGGCCGCGCGCCGCGACCGCTCGGCCGTGATCCGGCCGGTGATGTCGCTGCAAGCGCAGACGAAGCCGGCCACCCGGCCGGAATCTTCGCGCACAGGCGTGTAGGAGAAGGCCCAGTGCGTCTCCTCCGGGTAGCCCTTGCGGCGCATCACGAGGGTGATGTGGTCCATGTGGACGGGCTCGCCGGCATAGGCTCGCGCGACGATGGGAACGAGGTCGGCGCGGATCTCGTCCCAGACGTCGAGGAAGTCGCGACCGAGGGCGTCGGGGTGCTTGGAGACCAGGACCTTGGCGTAAGGGTCGTTGTAGAGGAGCGTGCGCTCCGGCCCCCATGCGATGAACATGGGCTGGTTGGCCGCGAGCATCAGGTCGAGGAGCGTCTTGAGCGGTTGCGGCCAGCTTTGCATCGGGCCGAGCGGCGTCTCGGTCCACGGGTGAGCGCGCAAGCGCTCAGCCATCTCGCCGTGACCGGCGAGGGGCGTAACCTGTTCCGAGATGGTCGCGGAGAACGGCTGCTCGTTCATGCGACCCCGTTGAGGACCGGACAGGCCGTCTTGGCGGACGCGGTTCGGACGGCTCGCGGTTGCCGCCGGCGTTCGCAGCAGGCGCAGGCGAGGACATCGCGGCGCCGATCAAGGCTCTGCTCGCCTGTGGACACCCGCATGCAACCGGTCAGCCCCATGACACCCTTTCCGCCCTCTCCCGCGGGCGCGAGAAGCTACACGAACACGCCTTCGGCGCACGCGGTTTTTTGCCCGGGCCGCTGCGAGAATTGACGGCGACGCACGGGCGCGCGCTCAATGCGTTCTTCTTCTCGCGTCGGTCAAGTCGCTCGCGACCGGCACGGGCGCATCACGGAAGCGTGTTCGCGCCGCCGGGAACGGGTAGCGCCCCGCGCCGCTTGCCAGCTACCCAGTTTTGACGGGAGCCCCTCATGCCCAAGCTTGTCGTTTCGTTCCTCGTATCAACGTCGCTCCTGGCGCCGGCCGCTTCCGTCGCTCAGTCCGGCCAGGCCATGCCTTCGGGCGTGGTGGCGCAAGGGCAAATGGTGCAGCCGCCGCCTCCCGTCGCGCCGCCGAAATCGGGCGACAGCGCCAACACCGGCAATTCGACGGCCGGCGGGGGCGGCAATCAGTCCGGCGGCGCGGGAGGCAGCGGAGGCAGCGCTGGCGGCGGTGCGGCCGGCGGCGGGGCAGGCGGCGGCGGATCCGCCGGCAGTAGCGGTTCAGGCGGCAGCGGTTCGGGCGGCGGCTCCGGCGGGGGCGGCTCCGGCGGCGGCGGCTCGCAATAACGCTTCCGCAGAGCGCCCGGTCGGACCATACCGGGTGCCGGGCGTCAACGAGCCTTGAAGGAGCGATCGCCGGGCGCGGGGCTGCCGGATGTCCCCCTGCCGGCTCCGCGGCCGGACCGACGGCGGCGGGGGACGCGGAACACTCGCCTTTGTTCTACGTTGAATCCCCGCATCGAGGAGCGACGCATGAACAACATCATCTACATCATCGGGCTTGTGGTCGTCGTGATCGCGATCTTGTCGTTCTTCGGGCTTCGATAAGCGGGAACAGGTTGACCGCCGCGGGCGGGAGACCGCTCGCCTTGCCAAGGAGTCGAGCCCGACCATAGCAACCGGTGCCGTCCATCCCGGGTCGAGTGCGGATTTTCTGCAACAGTCATGTACGGGTGGGTGTGCCAGTATCGCTGGCGCCAAGTCAGCGTTCTGTTGCGTCGGAGGTCCGTATGACCCTCGTTGTGTTCGACCCGCGAACCGGGAAGCGGACGACCATCAGCGTCCCGAAACCGTCCGGGTCGCGGTGAGCCGCTCCGATCGAGAGCCGCTTCGCATCCCGATGACCGGCTCCACGCTCCACCTCACGTGAAATCAACCTAAACGGCGAACCCTTCCGCGTGAGACCGCAAACCCTCGCGCCGAGCGCTCGCGAAACCGTCCCGCTCGCCAAGCATGTCGTCGCGGCTCTCCCATCGTGATGGCCGTGCCTGCGGCCATGCCTCGCGGCGGCTGGCTCGCCGACGATCGCGTGCGTGGTCGCGCCGGCCGAACAGGCTGTAGGCCAGGGCGCCGGCCAGGGCCGCGGCAGTGAAAACGAGCAGCGAGCGCGTCACGGCCGTGTTCGTCCCCGAATGCGCGGCGGCGGGCGGGTTGAGCCTCGTGCCCGACGAGCGCAAGAGGTGCTCGATCTGGTCCCTGTGGAACTCGACCGTGCGGATCCGGAGTTCGAAGGCGCCGCCGTCACGCGCGATGTCGATCCGCTCGATGCCGTAGCGCGGAGCCGCCATCCTGCGCAAGGTTGTCCCTTGCCGCGTTGGCGGCGGCCCATGACGGATAACGCTGCGTAACCGTGACGATCTGCACGCTATCCTCCTGCCGTTGTCGTAAACCGGTCGGTGCTGGCCGCCCGTAAGGCGTCGCTTAGCAGCCGACGCAGATGCCTTGCGTCGCCTTGCGCATGCGCTCCTGGGCGCGCTTTTCCTTGTCGGTCTCGGCCGTGGCGCCCGCCGATCCGCCGGCGGCGCCGCCCGCGCCTGAGCGGTTGAGGTTGCCCGAGGAGGCGCTCGTTGCCGACGTGCCGGCGGCCACGCCCGTGCTGGGAGGCCGGCGCGCACCCGTGCTGCTGCCGCCGGTCGGCGGCGCGGCCGGGTTGCCCGATGTCGTGCCCGCCGGGCTGTCGGAAGGTCGGGCGGCGGGATTGCCCGATGTGACGCCGGCCGGGCTGCCTCCGGTCAGCGCCGCCGGATTGCCGGATTGCGTGCCGGCCGGAGCCGAGAAGACGCCGCCGGTGGACGAACCGCCCGCTGCGCCCGGCGAGGCGCCGCCGGTCGAGCCGCCCGCCCCACCCGACGAGGAACCGCCGGAGCCACCGCCGGAGCCTTGGGCGTAACCCGCGGCCGGAATCCCGGCGAGCGCGACAATCAGGATCGTGACAGCAATCGGGCGCATGGCTCGCCTCCCTTCGAATTCGTGGAGAATATAGGGGTTAACGCCACCGCGCGCCGCCGGTTGC
>DASQLE010000333.1:0-6562 GCA_035630175.1 Beijerinckiaceae bacterium | reverse complement strand
CGCCGTTCTCGAAGGCCATGACCGGCTCGCGCGGCTCCGCGAAGGCCTGCTTGGCCCCGTTCGCCTTGAGATGCGTGAAATAGCCGAAATCGGCGAGAGATTCGGTGTTGACCTTGGCGAGATCCTGCAGCTCGTCCGGTGTCAGCTTGCCGTCGTTGTTCGTGTCGAGCCCTTGCGTGACGAAAGTGGAATAGGCCGGATCGAAGGTCCAGCTATGGCGCACCCCCAAGACCTTGCCGTCGGGCCCGTAGACGATCTCGGCTTTGGCCGTCACCCATACATGCGGGTGCGCAAGGGCCGGCGCCGAAAGCGCGGTGGCAGCCGCAAGGCTCAGCGCCAACATTCGTGCTGTCATAGGTTGCTGCCCCTACGGCTCCGCCTGGCCGCCGCCATCGCCGCGTCGGCGTCACCTTGCCGGGAATGGTTCCCAACAGATGCGGCGAAAGCGAGGCACCGCCCGCACGGCGGCAGGCTGATCGCTTCATTCCCTCCC
The DNA here is from genome assembly GCA_035630175.1 of Beijerinckiaceae bacterium. Taxonomy (GTDB): domain Bacteria; phylum Pseudomonadota; class Alphaproteobacteria; order Rhizobiales; family Beijerinckiaceae; genus JAJKJG01. The sequence goes on along the minus strand of DASQLE010000333.1, from coordinate 6,069 downwards.
CTGAAGTGGAGGGATCGGCTTCGTGACGGCTGCTGCGCGAAACGGTGACTCGCTTTAAGGCGCGGAGGCTCTAAATACGGTCGCAGCACGCGAGGAAAGCCGATGATCGATCTCTACTACTGGACGACGCCGAACGGCCACAAGGTGACGATGTTTCTCGAGGAGGCCGGCCTCGAATACAAGCTTCACCCGATCAATATCGGCAAGGGCGAGCAGTTCGCGCCGGACTTCCTGCGCGTCTCGCCGAACAACCGCATCCCGGCCATCGTCGACAACGCCCCGGAGGGCGGCGGCGCGCCGATCTCCGTGTTCGAATCGGGCGCCATCCTCCTCTACCTCGCCGAGAAGACCGGCCGCTTCATCGCGAGCGACCTCCGCGGCCGGACCGAGATGCTGCAATGGCTGTTCTGGCAGATGGGCGGGCTCGGGCCAATGGCTGGGCAGGCGCACCATTTCCGCATCTACGCGCCGGACAAGATCGGTTATGCAGTCGACCGCTACACCAAGGAATGCAACCGGCTCTACGGCGTGCTCAACAAGCGCCTCGCCGACCGAGCGTTCGTGGCCGGCGACGAATACGGCATCGCCGACATGGCGTCCTATCCGTGGATCGTGCCGCATGAGCGCCAGGGCCAGACGCTGGAGGATTTCCCTAACCTGAAGCGCTGGTTCGAGGCCATCAAGGGGCGCCCGGCGACAATCCGCGCCTACGAGATCGTGCAAAGGGTGAACCCGCAGGCCGGCAAGCCGATGGGCGAGAACGAGAAGAAGGTGATGTTCGGGCAGACCGCGGCCGTCGTCAGGTAGTCGTGCAGCGCGTCCTCTACGATCTCGCCGCCGCCGATCCGGAGCTGCGCTTCAGCCCGTATTGCTGGCGCGCCAAGCTCGCCCTTGCGCACAAAGCGCTCGCGGTCGAGACCGTGCCTTGGCGCTTCACCGACAAAGAGACGATCGCCTTCTCGGGGCAGGCGCGCGTGCCGGTGCTGGTCGACGGCGGGCGCACGGTCAGCGATTCCTGGGCGATCGCCCTCTACCTCGAAGAAACCTATCCCGAGCAGCCGTCCCTGTTCGGAGGGCCCGCTGCGATCGCGGTGACGCGCTTCGTCAATGCCTGGGCGGACACGATCCTGCATGGCGGGATGATCCGGCTGATCGTCTCCGACATCGCCAGGATCGTCCACGAGAAGGATCGCGCCTATTTCCGCGACAGCCGCGAGGGGCGCTTCGGCATGCCGCTCGATCAGGTGACGGCCGGGCGCGAGGAGCGCGTGGAGGCCTTCCGCGATACGCTCGTGCCGCTTCGCCACACCTTGTCGGCGCAGCCCTATCTCGCGGGCGATGCGCCCGCCTATGCCGATTACATCGTGTTCGGCAGCTTTCAATGGGCGCGCTGCGTCAGTGCCTTCGAGCTGCTCGCCCCGGACGACATCGTCACGGCCTGGCGCGAGCGCATGCTCGGCCTCTTCGACGGCCTTGCGCGTCGCGCGCCCTGCGCGGCGGCGGCCTGATCCCTCTCCCGCAAGCGGGAGAAGCGGTTCACGGCGCCTTGGCCGTCACGCGCCAAATCGTGCCGCCGGTGTCGTCGACGATAAAGAGGGTGCCGTCCGGCGCCAGCGCCACGTCGGCTGGGCGGCCCCAAACGACCGCCTTGTCGTCACCTTCGATCCAGAAGCCGGTGATGAAGTTGTCGTACCAACCGGCCGGCTTGCCGCCCTCGAACTTGACTCGCACCACCTTGTAGCCGGTCGGGTCGGTGCGGTTCCACGAGCCCTTGAGCGCGACGATGGCGTCGCCGCGATACTCGGCCGGCGTGTTGCGCCCCGTGTAGAAGACGAGGTCCATGGCGGCGGAATGCGGCTCGAACAGCAGGGCGGGTGCCTGCGTCGCCGCGACCTTGTCGGGCGCCATGCCGGCGAATCCAGGCTGCGGGTTGGGGCCGATATAGGCGTAGGGAAAACCATAGAAGGCTCCCGGCGTGGCGCGGGCCAGGAAGTCGGGCACGAGGCGATCGCCGACGCCGTCGCGCTCCTGCACGGTCACCCACAAGTCGCCGGTCTCGGGATGAAAGGCGAGGCCGACCGGGTTGCGCACGCCGGCGATCACGGTCTTCTGGTCGGAGCCGTCGGCGGCGAAGGATTGCACGGTCGCCTTCGGCTCCGGCTCGACGCCGATATTGCCGGTGGTGCCGACGCCGACATAGAGGCGCCCGTCCGGGCCGATCTCGATGTCGCGATTGGCATGCCCTTGCGGCAGCCCGAACACGCCCTTGGCGGTGAGCAGCTTCTGCCCGTCCATGACGTCCGGCTTGCGCGCCTCGGGCGGCACCTCGCTGGCCTTCTTCGCCGGCGGCGACGGCGGGCGCTGCGCGCCGCTCCAGCCCAACGTCCAGATGCCCTGCTGGTCGGCGACGAGGATCTCCTTGTCGCGGAAGGCGAGGCCGTTCGGGCGGTCGAAGCCGCCGGCATAGCGCTGCACCCATTCGGCGCGGCCGTCGCCATCGGCGTCGCGCAGCAGCATCAATTCGCCCGCCACCTGCATGGCGACGAGCAGGTCGCCGTTGGGGAGAACAAGCGCCTGGCGCGGACGGTCCAAGTTTTCGGCGAACAGCGTCGCCTCGAAGCCGGGCGGCACGATCGGCGCACGGTCGCCACGTGGCGCCACCAGCGAGGTGTTGCGCACCGCCTCGCCCTCGTAGGGTTTGGGCAGGGCGTCGGCGCGGATCTCGAAGCGTTTGCCCATCTCCTGGTCGCTCGCCCGCCGGCCGCTGGCGACGGCGTCAGCTTGCAGGGCGATGAGGCAGCAGGCGCAGGAGAGGATCGAACGCGCAGTCATGATCGACGACTCCGGAACTATGTTGGTGATGGCAAAGCGGCGAGGACCTTGAAGCGGTTGCAAGCGCTGGACAAGAGAAGCACCGTCCTCCGTCGGCTCACTTCTGGGAGAGGACGGTGAACGCTCCGTCACGTTGACCCCCCTTGCGGAACATGTCAGCCTTCCTGACTTAAGTGGAGGAGCGCCGGACGAATCCGGTGGCGGCGGCGGAGCATGATGCCGAGAAGTGGACCCCGCTTCTTCGGGCGAACATCATGCTCAGATATCGGAATCGATCACGTTCCGGCGTTTTGATCGGTTCGATCAAAACGCCGCGTGATCTCGGGGAGGAAACGGCCGATGGCCGAGACCCAGGGTGCGCTGAGACAGGTCACGCTCGACGACAAGTTCGACCTGTCCACGGATCGCGTGTTCCTGACCGGCACGCAGGCGATCATCCGCCTGCTTCTCATGCAGCGCGAGCGCGACCGACTGGCCGGCCTCGACACGGCCGGCTTCGTGTCCGGCTACCGCGGCTCGCCGATCGGCGGTCTCGACCAGAATCTCTGGCGCGCCAGGGACTTTCTCGACCGCGCCAACATCGTCTTCCAGCCGGGCCTCAACGAAGAGCTCGCCGCCACCGCCGTGTGGGGCTCGCAGCAAGCCGAGATGCGCGGCGAGGGCAAATACGACGGCGTCTTCGGTGTCTGGTACGGCAAGGGGCCCGGCGTCGACCGCTCCGGCGACGTCTTCCGCCACGCCAACATGGCGGGCTCCTCGGCCCATGGCGGCGTGCTCGCCTTCATGGGCGACGACCACACGGCCGAGTCGTCCACCGTGGCGCACCAGTCGGAATTCCACTTCGTCGACGTGATGATCCCGATCCTGAACCCGGCCGGCGTTCAGGACATCCTCGATTACGGCCTCTACGGCTTCGCCATGAGCCGCTTCTGCGGCTCATGGGTGGCGTTCAAATGCGTCAAGGACAACATCGAGTCGACCGCCTCGGTGGACGGCCGCATCGATCGCGTCAAGATCGTCATCCCGGACGATTTCCGCATGCCGCCCGGCGGCCTCAACATCCGCGCCCGCGACGCCATCCTCGAGCAGGAGGCGCGCCTGCACGATTTCAAGCGCGACGCCATGCTTGCCTTCGTCGCCGCCAACAACCTCAACCGCGTCATCTTATCGGGCGGACGCAACCCGAAGATCGGCATCATCACGGTCGGCAAGAGCTACCTCGACGTGCGCCAGGCCCTCGACGAGCTCGGGCTCGACGAGGTCGGGGCGAGCGACATGGGTCTGCGCCTTTACAAGGTCGCCTGCCCGTGGCCGCTGTCGAAGACCGAGCTCGTCGGTTTCGCGCGCGGTCTCGATCTCATCATCGTCGTCGAGGAGAAGCGCTCGCTCATCGAGGTGCAGGTCCGCGAGGAGCTCTACGGCACCGCCGACCAGCCCGTCTGCATCGGCAAGAAGGACGAGGACGGGCGCTGGTTGTTCCCTGTCAAGGGCGCGCTCGACGTCAACGACATCGCCATCGCCATCGGCGCACGGCTGTTGCGCTATCACGCGAGCGACGACCTCGCCGGGCGCGTGCGGCGCCTGCAGGAGGCGCAGCGCGTCCTCGCCGAGACCAACGACGCGGCTACGCGCATCCCTTACTTTTGCCCCGGCTGCCCGCACAACACCTCGACCAAAGTGCCGGAAGGCGCCCGCGCCTATGCGGGCATCGGCTGCCACTACATGGCGCAGTGGATGGACCGCGCCACGGAAGGCTTCACCCAGATGGGCGGCGAGGGCGCCAATTGGATCGGCGAATGCGCCTTCTCGACCCGCCCGCACGTTTTCCAAAACCTCGGCGACGGCACCTACAACCATTCCGGCTCGCTGGCTTTGCGCTGGGCGGTCGCGACGGGCACGCCCGTCACTTACAAGATCCTCTTCAACGACGCCGTTGCCATGACCGGCGGCCAGCCGACCGAGGGCCATCTCACGGTCGACAAGATCGCCGCGCAGGTGCGCGCCGAGGGCGTCGAGCGCATCGCCCTCGTCACTGACGAGCCGGACAAATACCCGAAGGCGATGCAATGGCCGTCCGGCTTGACGACCCATCACCGCGACGACCTCGATGCCGTGCAGCGCGAGCTCGCGACGGTGCCCGGCGTGTCGGTGCTCATCTACGACCAGACCTGCGCGGCCGAGAAGCGCCGGCGCCGGAAACGCGGCGAGTTCGCCGATCCCGACAAGCGCGTGATCATCAACGATCTCGTCTGCGAGGGCTGCGGCGATTGTTCGGTGCAGTCCAACTGCGTCGCCGTGCAGCCGCTCGAGACCGAGTTCGGCAGGAAACGCCAAATCGACCAGTCGAGCTGCAACAAGGACTTCTCGTGCCTGCGCGGCTTCTGCCCGTCCTTCGTCACCGTGCAAGGGGCGAAACCGCGGCGCTCCCTGTCGGCGCCTCTCCCGCTTGCGGGAGAGGTCGACGCGGCGGCAGCCGCGACGGGTGAGGGCAAGCTCCCCGAGCCGCCGCTTCCTGCCATCGAGCGCACCTACAACATCATCGTCACCGGCGTCGGCGGCACCGGCGTCGTGACGGTCGGAGCCATCCTCGGCATGGCGGCGCATCTCGAGGGTAAGGGCTGCGGCATGATCGACATGGCCGGCCTTGCCCAGAAGGGCGGCGCCGTCTACAGCCACGTGCGCCTCGCCCAGTCGCCGGACGACATCCACGCCATCCGCGTCACCGCCGGCGCGGCGCATCTCGTCCTCGGCTGCGATCTCGTCGTCACCGGCACCAAGCGGGTGCTCGCCTCCGTCAAGCAGGGGCGCACCGCGCTTGTCGTCAACACGGCCGAGATCCTGCCCGGCGACTTCACCCGCGATGCCGATTTCTCGCTGCCGACCGAGCGCATCCGGCGCGCCATCCTGGCGGCGGCCGGCCGCGACGGCGTCGCCTTCGTGGACGCCACCGCGGTGGCGACGGCGATCCTCGGCAACGCCATCGCGGCCAACATGTTCATGCTCGGCTATGCGTTCCAGAAGGGTCACGTGCCGCTGGCCGCCGCGTCCATCGAGCAGGCCATCCGCCTCAACGGCGAAGCCGTTGCCATGAACCTAGATGCCTTCGCGTTCGGCCGCCGCGCCGCCGCCGAGCCGGAGCGCGTCGCCGCGCTGATGAGCGAGCTCGAGGCGCCGACGCCCTCGCGCCATCTCTCCGAGACGCTCGACGAGGCGATCGCCCGCCGCGTCGCTTTCCTG
>DASQLE010000332.1:0-2507 GCA_035630175.1 Beijerinckiaceae bacterium | reverse complement strand
TCCGGGGCCGGCCGGCCGCCTCGGCCCGGAACCGGCGGTCGAGCGCGGCCCAGCACGGGGCGAGCCCAAGATTGGCTTCCGCGTCGCCGTCGGGCTTGCCATCGGACCAAAGTGGCGGGCCCTGGACTGACGGCAACACCTGTTCTCTACTCGATAGCACGCGATGGACCTTCAGCTCGTCTGGGACTGGTTCCGCTGGCTGGACGCGGCCACCGGCATCAAGCTCACGATCTTCTACGACAGCTTCGACCGCGCCCGATTCTTCAACGGATTTCTGACGTCCGTGCGTCTGATGGCGATCTGCGTCCTGTGCAGCGTCGTCATCGGCATCGCCGGCGCTTGGGCACAGGGATCGCCGCTTCGTCTGTTGCGGCTCGCCGTGCAGGCCTACATCCAATTCTTCCGCAACACACCGCCGCTGGTGCAGCTCTATTTCTTCTATTTCGCCCTCGGCAGCTATCTGCGCATGACGAGCGACACCGGACTCGCCGTCCCGCTCGTCTCGAATTTCACGTGGGCCGTGATCGGACTCTCCTTCTACGCCGGCGCCTTCAACGTCGAGATCTTCCGCGCCGGGATCGAGGCGGTGCCGCGCGAGACGGTCGAAGCGACCGAGGCGCTCGGCTACAGTCGGCTCAAGGCCTATGCCTACGTGATCCTGCCGCTCGCCTTCCGCATCAGCCTGCCGGCGCTCAACAACAATCTCGTCAATCTCGTCAAGACCACGACGGTCGCCTACGCCATCGCCGTGCCCGAGATGCTTTACGTCGCTAATCAGATCTGGTCCGACGAGCTGAACGTGCCGGAGATGATGAACGCCCTTCTCATCATCTACGTCGCGCTGGTCGGCGTCCTCGTCTTCGCGATGGGCCGGTGGGAGCGCTCGATGCGCATTCCCGGATACGCCCCGTGAGGCGCGAAAGCCGCACCGATCTTCCTGTCCTGCTGCCGTTCCGGCTTGGCAGCGCGCCGCCGGCGTCTCCGACCTGGCGGCCGTGCGCGTGGCACGGGCTGCTTCTTGCCGCAGCCCTGACGATGGCGGCTATGGCCGCCGAGGCTCAGGCCGCGCCGAACGTGCCCTCGATCATCGCCACGCTCCTCAAATGGACGCCGCTTCTCGCGGTCGGTTTCCTGCTCAATGTCGCCATCAGCGTCATCGCTATGGCGATCGGCACGGTTTTCGGGACGTTTCTCGGGCTGCTTCAGGTCTCGCTGCTTCCCCCCGTGCGCGGCTTCTCCTGGTTCGTGACCCAATTCTTCCGCAATTCGCCTTGGCTGGTGCTGCTGTTCTACTGCATGCTGCTGCTCCCGTTCGAGCTCCGCATCGGCGATGCCATCGTGCCTTTGCCGGCGTGGCTGAAGGCGACCTTCGGATTGGCGCTGCCCGTCATGGCGAACGTGTCGGAACTAGTGCGCGGGGCGGTGCTCTCGATCCCGCTGGGTCAGTGGGAATCGAGCGAGGCGCTCGCTTTCAGCCGGCGGCAGACGCTTTGGATGATCATCCTGCCGCAATGCGTCAAGCGCATGCTGCCGCCCTGGATGAATCTCTACGCCATCCTGGTGGTCGGCACGACGCTCGCCTCGGTCGTCGGCGTCAACGAGTCGATGACGCTCACCGGCGACATCCTTGCGGCGGAGAACCGGACCGAATTGCTGGTCCCCCTCTATCTCTACCTCCTGCTCTGGTTCTTCGCGTATTGCTATCCGATCGCGCGCGCGACCGTCGCGCTCGAGCGCCGGTTTCAAGTGCGCTGATGCCCAACTGGACGCCGGACCAGCCGCTGATCCGCATCCGCGACGTCCACAAGACGTTCGGGCCGATCACGGTGCTGAACGGCGTCTCCTTCGACGTGATGAAGCGCGAGGTCATCTGCATCATCGGGCCGTCCGGATCGGGGAAGTCGACGCTGCTCCGCTGCATCAACGCCCTCGTTCCCATCGACCGGGGATCGATCCTGGTCGAAGGGCAGGAGGTGCACGATGCCAAGCTCGACAAGCTGGCGCTGCGCCGCAAGGTCGGCATGGTCTTCCAGCAATACAACCTGTTCCCGCACAAGACGGCGCTGCAGAACGTGATGATGGCGCCCATCCACGTGCTGAAGCAGGATCGCAAGGAGGTCGAGGATCGCGCCCGCCGGCTGCTCGCCAAGGTGCGCTTGTCGGACAAGGCGGCGGCCTATCCCGGCGAGATGTCGGGCGGCCAGCAGCAGCGCGTCGCCATCGCCCGCAGCCTCGCCATGAACCCCGCCGTCATGCTGTTCGACGAGGTCACCGCCGCGCTCGACCCGGAAACGGTCAAGGAGGTGCTGGTCACGATCCGCGAGCTGGCCGAAGAGGGCATGACCTGCATCATCGTCACGCACGAGATGGGTTTCGCCCGCGAGGTGGCCGACCACATCTACTTCACGGATCGCGGCGTCATCGTCGAGCACGGGCCTCCGAAGGAGTTCTTCGCCAATGCCAGCGACGCTCGAACGCGGCAGTTCCTCAGCCAGATCCTGTAGCAC
>DASQLE010000331.1:0-2123 GCA_035630175.1 Beijerinckiaceae bacterium | reverse complement strand
AGGTCTCGGGCTTGAGCGCCGGATCGTGGCCGCCGATGCCGCCCGGCACGATCTGTCCGGCCGGCTCGCCGGCTCCGTCGAGGAGACGCTCGACCAGCGAGGTGCGATTGATCATCTTGGAGAGCGCCAGCCGAACCTTCGGGTTCTTCAGGGGGTTCGTCTTGAGCGGCTGCCCGTCCGCGCCGGTGACGAAGGGCGAGGCGTCCCGGTCGGTGTCGAGCGCCAGATAGATGATGCGCGAGGAGGCGATGGAGAACAGCTTGATGTCCTTCATGCCGCCGAGCGCCTTGAGATCGGCCGGCGGCACCGCGTCGATGAGCTGAACCGCTCCGGTGCGCAAAGCGGCGACGCGGGCGGCGTTGTTGGTGATGAGCTTGATCGTCACCTTGTCGAAGGCCGGCTTCTCGCCCCAGTAACGCTCGTTGCGCTGCAGGGTAACGTGATCACCCGGCACCCACTCGACGAACCGGAACGGCCCCGTCCCGATTGTCGCCTCGCCCTTGTTGAAGGCTTCCACCCCCTTGCCCGCGGCGCGCGCTCTCCGGACGATGTAGACGAGGCCCATCTGGTCGATGAGATCCGGGGTCGGCGTCTTGGTCTTGATCTCGAGGGTCAGCGGATCGACCGCCGTCATCCCTTCGATCGCGCCGACATTGCCCGTGAACGGGGCCGGGCTGTTGGGGATGTCCTTCGCCCGCTCCATCGAGAAGATGACATCGTCCGGCGTCAGCGGCGCGCCGTCGTGGAAGACGACGCCCTCGCGCAGCTTGATGCGCCACGTCAGCGGATCGACATGGGTCCATGAAACGGCGAGCGTCGGCTTCAATTGCAGATTGGCGTCCGGCGTCACCAGCCGGTCGAAGATCTGCGCGGCGACATTCTGGTTGTTGCTGGAGCGGGAAAAGTGCGGATCGATCGCCGACGGCTCGGTGGACGCTCCCATGACGAGGTCGGCGGCGTGCGCGCCCTGCAGCGACGCGACAAGGAAGCCAAGGCCGAAGAGGGCTTGCGCGAAGCGGTTCATGAGGCCTCCTTGCCGATCAGGCGGCGTCGTTGAGATGGCAGGCCGACTTGTGCTTGGGCGCGATCGGCCGGAAGACCGGCCGCTCCACGCGGCAGCGGTCGAAGGCGTGCGGGCAACGCGGATGGAAATGGCAGCCGCTCGGCGGATGCAGCGGCGAGGGCAGCTCACCCTTGAGCGAGGCGAAGGCGCGCTTGGTCGTCTCGATGCGCGGCACCTCCTCGAGCAGCGCCTGCGTATAGGGATGGTTCGGGCGCGTGAACACCTCGGTGGCAGGCGCCTCTTCGATGATGCGCCCGAGATACATGATGGCGACGCGGTCGGACAGGTGCTCGACGACGCCGAGATCGTGAGAGATGAAAAGGTAGGTGAGGTTGAGCTCCGCGCGCAGGTCCATGAACAGGTTCAGGATCTGCGCCTGGATCGACACGTCGAGCGCCGCAACGGCTTCGTCGCAGACCAGCATGTCGGGCTGCACCGCGAGCGCGCGGGCGATGCCGACGCGCTGGCGCTGACCGCCCGAGAACTGATGCGCATAGCGGCCCTTCAGCGACGGATCGAGCCCGGCTCGGACGAGCTGCGCGTCCACGTAGGCGGCTTGCGCCGCGCGTCCGCCCTTGATCAGGCCGTGGATGCGCGGCGCCTCGCCTACCACCTCGGCGATCGGCAGGCGCGGGTTGATCGACGCGAACGGGTTTTGAAACACCATCTGCGTGCGCAGGCTGCCGCGGCGGCGGTCGGCGGCGGAGAGCGTGTCGATGTCCCGCCCGCTCCACAGCACCTGCCCGGACGAGGGTTTCAGGATGCCGGCGACGATGCGCCCGAGCGTGGACTTGCCGCAACCGGATTCGCCCACGAGCCCGACCACTTCGCCCTTCATGATGGCGAGGTCGACGTCGTCCACCGCGCGCACGGTGGCCGGCGGCTTGGCGAGGCCCAGCGCGATCGACGCCCGGCCGACGAGATCGGGCGTCTTGCCGAAGCGTCGAGACACACCGCGTAACTCCACGATGGGTGCGGCTGTTGCGGTGGTGCCGGCGGGCGCTGAAGCCGGCGCGACGTAGGTCATGCCGCGGCCCCATGGCGTGGATGGAAGCAGCGA
>DASQLE010000330.1:0-3145 GCA_035630175.1 Beijerinckiaceae bacterium | reverse complement strand
ACCTCGCCCGACGTCACCGTCTCGACCAATCTCGGGCCGTGGGTGAACCGGCGCGGCCTGTTCGCGCGCCAGGAGATGAAGGACCTGTTCAAGTCCGAGCGCATCCCCTCGACCTACACCTGGGACTTCTCGCCGAAGGGGCAGCATATCGAGCTCGGCATCGCCGAGATGAACCTGTTCCTGCTGCTGTCGGCGCTCGGCCTGTCGCATTCCCTGTTCGGCGAGCGGCTGATCCCGATCGGCACGCTCTACGACCCGTTCATCGCGCGCGGCCTCGATGCCCTCAACTACGCCTGCTACCAGGACGCCCGCTTCATCCTGGCGGCGACGCCGTCGGGCGTGACGCTGGCGCCGGAAGGCGGCGCGCATCAGTCGATCGGCACGCCGCTGATCGGCCTCGCGCAGGACGGGCTCGCCGCCTTCGAGCCGGCCTTCGTCGACGAGCTCTCGGTCATCCTGCGCTGGGCGCTCGACTATGTGCAAAGGGAGCGCGACGCGCCGGCCGGCGACGCGGATGCGGACCACGAAAAGTCCTGGCTGCGCGAGGAGACCGGCGGCTCCGTCTACCTGCGCCTCTCGACCCGAACGATCGACCAGCTCGGTCGCGAGATGAATCCGGCGCTCGCGCAGGACATCATCGACGGCGCCTATTGGCTGCGCAAACCCGGGCCGAACGCGCAGGTCGTCGTGGCGTATACGGGCGCGCTCGCGCCGGAGGCGATCGAGGCCGTCGGCCTCATGGCCGAGGACCGCCGCGACGTCGGCCTCCTGGCGGTGACCTCGGCCGACCGCCTCAATGCCGGCTGGACGGCGGCGCAGCGCGCCCGCGAGCGCGGCCTCGTCCACGCCCGCAGCCATATCGAGCGGCTCTTCGCGGACGTGCCGTCGCATTGCGGCCTCGTCACCGTGCTCGACGGCCATCCCGCCACGCTCGCCTGGCTCGGCGCGGTCATGGGACACCGCACGCGCTCCCTCGGCGTCGAGCATTTCGGGCAGACCGGCACCATCCAGGACCTTTACCGCCACCACGGCATCGACGCGCAGGGCATCGTCGCCGCCGCCGAGATGATCGCCCCCGGCCGCCCCATCCGCCACCTGAAGGCGCTGGGATGAAATCCCTCCCCTTCAGGGGCGGGCGGACTCGCATGCGGCAGCATGCGAGCCGGGCGGGGTCATGGCGCGGAGCGCCATATCCTACGATGGCGGCGACCCCACCCCGGTCGCTGCCGCGACTCGGCCCTCCCTGAAGGGGAGGGATCAGGCGGCGCTAATCCATATGCGACGGCGGGATGTCCGCGTGCTCGTCGCCGCCGTCGCGTTCGCCGCGCGCCCAGCCGTCCTTGGTCGCGGCGATGAAATCGGCGAGGCCGCCCTCGGTGATGGCCTTGCGCAGCCCGGCCATGAGGTCCTGGTAGTAGGACAGGTTGACGGCCGTGAGCAGCATCATGCCGAGAATCTCGTTCGAGCGGACAAGGTGGTGCAGATAGGCCTTGGAATAGGTGCCGGCGGGCGCGAATTTCGACTCCGCGTCGATCGGCTCGGGATCGTCGGCATGGCGGGCGTTCTTGAGGTTGAGCCGGCCTTGGCGAGTGTAGGCGGTGCCGTGGCGGCCGGCGCGCGTCGGCAGCACGCAATCGAACATGTCGATGCCGCGGGATACGGATTCGAGGAGGTCGTCGGGCGTGCCGACGCCCATCAGGTAGCGCGGCTTGTCGGCCGGCAGATGCGGCACTGTGGTCTCGAGCGTCGCCAGCATGACGTCCTGCGGCTCGCCGACGGCAAGGCCGCCGATGGCGTAGCCCTTGAGGTCCATGGCGACGAGCGCCTGCGCGCTCTCGACGCGCAGGCGCGCGAGCGTGCCGCCCTGGACGATGCCGAACAGCGCCTTGCCGGGCTGCTCGCCGAAGGCAGCGCGGCAGCGCTCGGCCCAGCGCAGCGACAGCCGCATCGCCTTCTCGGTGACGTCGTCGCCGGCGGGGAGGCGCACGCATTCGTCGAGCTGCATCTGGATGTCGGCGCCGAGCAGCCCCTGGATCTCGACCGAGCGCTCCGGCGTCAGCACATGCGTCGAGCCGTCGATATGGGATTGGAAGGTGACGCCGCTCTCGTCGATGCGGCGCAACTGCGCCAGCGACATGACCTGGAAGCCGCCCGAATCGGTGAGGATCGGATAGGGCCAGTTCATGAAGGCGTGCAGCCCGCCGAGGCGCGCCACGCGCTCGGCGCCCGGACGCAGCATGAGATGATAGGTGTTGCCGAGGACGACGTCGGCGCCGAGCGCCTTGACCTGGTCGGGATACATCGCCTTGACGGTCCCGGCGGTGCCGACCGGCATGAAGGCCGGCGTGCGGATGACCCCGCGCGGCATGCGGATCTCGCCGGTCCGGGCCGCCCCGTCCGCCGCCGTGACCGTGAAGGTGAAGGTATCGGTCATGCTCTAACTCACGTCATTCCGAGGCCGAGCGAAGCGAGGAACCCGGAACCCACGATCAAGCTCCACTCATCTCAACCCGTCGCGCCCCGTCGTGGGTTCCGGGCTCGACCTTCGGTCGCCCCGGAATGACGGGAAAAGGAGGCAAGCGTCGCCGTAGGAGTAGAAGCGATAGTTGTGCGAAATCGCGTGCGCGTAGGCCGCCTGCATCGCCTCGAGCCCGGCAAAGGCGCTGACCAGCATGAACAGCGTCGAGCGCGGCAGATGAAAGTTGGTCATCAGCGCGTCGACGGCGCGGAAGCGGTAGCCGGGCGTGATGAAAAGATCGGTCTCGCCGGCGAAGGGCGCGACCGTGCCGTCCTGGCGCGCGGCGCTCTCGAGCAGGCGCAGCGACGTCGTGCCGACCGCGACGATGCGGCCGCCGCGGGCGCGGGCCGCGTTGAGGGCGTCGGCGGTCGCCGTGCTGACCGTGCCCCATTCCGCATGCATGCGGTGCTCGCTCGTATCCTCCGCCTTGACCGGCAGGAAGGTGCCGGCTCCGACATGGAGCGTCACGCTGTGCCGGGCGATGCCGCGCTCGTCGAGCCGGCGGAACAGGTCGTCGGTGAAATGCAGCCCCGCCGTCGGCGCGGCGACGGCGCCCTCCTCGGCCGCGTAGACCGTTTGATAGTCGCTGCGGTCGCGCTCGTCGGCGGCGCGCTTGCCGGCGATATA
>DASQLE010000329.1:0-8280 GCA_035630175.1 Beijerinckiaceae bacterium | reverse complement strand
TCCCTCGAAGACGCCTGCTCCCGGTATGCCATCAGCGTTGATGAGTTCTTGCTTTGGCAACATCGGCTAGCCCGTCATGGCGCCCGCGGATTGCGGGTCACCGCATTCAAAGACATCGGGGAATAGGGGGCCGGTCGTTCCCCTTGCGGCGCTCCCCGTTGAACGCCGGATTCCGCTTCCGCTGATTCAGCGAATATAAGTCTGCGACATTCTGCAATGCGCTTTTGGGTGTAGCGTATTCGCGTCGGCCGGGCTGAAATGCGCGCGGCACGACGGAGTGGACCGTGATGGAGCAGGTTGCAGAGCATCTTCCTACGCGGCGAGCCGGTGAGCAAGCTCGACGTCTCCGTGCGGGCGCAGATCCTCAATCTATTCCGCGACATACAGCGCGAGAGCGGCGTGGCTATGCTGTTCATCAGCCACGATCTTCGCGTGGCGCGCCATCTTTGTGACCGCATCGCCGTGATGCGCCGCGGCAAGATCGTCGAGCTCGGCGCGACCGAGCAGATCTTCTCGGCGCCGGCACACGCCTCTACGCGCATGCTGCTCGGCCATGACAAGGCGCCGGAAGAGACTGCGATTCTGGCATGACGCGTCCCAAATCCTCTTTCACGGACCGATGACGGTCGTTGTCGTCACAGATGGAGTGGGCTTCAATGGGCTCAATGACCGAACCGTTTCCGCTGGCGCCATCCCTGTGGGCCGCGACCGCCCCGCCCGCGCCGCCGACGCCGCCGCTCGAAGGCTCGGTGTCCGCCGACGTGTGCGTCGTCGGCGCGGGTTATGCCGGATTGTCGACTGCGCTTCACCTTGCCGAACGCGGCATCAAGACGATCGTGCTGGAGGCCCACGAGCCCGGCTGGGGCGGTTCCGGGCGCAACGGCGGCCAGGTCATCCCGGGGATCAAATACGATCCCGATGAGATCGAGGCCATGTTTCCGGACCGTGGGGCCGACCTCGCCGCGTTCGTAGGCAGCACTGCGGAGGCCGTGTTCGACCTGATCGACCGGCACGGCATGGACGTGCCGCGTGTCCGCAACGGTTGGATCCAGGGAGCGCACACGCCCCATGCCGTCGAGACCGTGCGCGGGCGCGCCGAGCAATGGGCCCGGCGCGGCGCCCGCACCGCCTTTCTCGACAAGGCTGCGACCGAGCGGCATCTCGGCACGTCGCAATACGACGCCGGCTGGATCGACTACCGAGGCGGCGCCATCCAGCCGCTCGCCTATGCCCGCGGGCTCGCCAGGGCGGCGCTGGCGGCCGGCGCTTCCATCCATGGCGGCAGCAAGGTTGCGGCGCTCGCCCGCAGCGGCTCGCGCTGGACGGCGACAACCGAGCGCGGCGCCTCCGTCGTCGCCGACAAGGTTGTGGTCTGCACCAACGGCTATACCGGCGATCTCGTGCCGCGCCTGCGGCAGACGGTGATCGCGCCGAACTCGTTCCAGGTCGCGACCGCGCCCCTGTCGGATAACGTCCGCAAGTCGATCCTGCCGGAGGGGCAGGTCACGTCGGATACCCGCAATCTCCTGCTCTATTTCCGGCTCGACCACGCGGGCCGCTTCGTCATCGGTGGGCGCGGTCCCTTCCGCGAGCCGAGGAGCGCCGTCGATTGGGCGCATCTCGAGCGGATCATCGAGAAGATGTATCCGCAGCTGAAAGGCGCGCCGATCGAGCACCGCTGGTGCGGCCGCGTCGCGCTCACGCGCGACTTCCTGCCCCATCTGCACGAACCCGAGCCGGGGCTTCTCATC
This sequence comes from Beijerinckiaceae bacterium, assembly GCA_035630175.1. Classification (GTDB taxonomy): domain Bacteria; phylum Pseudomonadota; class Alphaproteobacteria; order Rhizobiales; family Beijerinckiaceae; genus JAJKJG01. Next base: position 6,529 of record DASQLE010000329.1, on the reverse strand, counting down.
GATATCGGTTGCATGGGGCGCGGCGTCGGCCTGCAGACGGCGATGGGGATGCGCATGGCGGCCTATGTGGCGACCGGCGACAAGCGGGCACTGCCGTTTCCGGTCGTGCCGATCAAGCCGTTGCCCCTGCACCCCATGCACAAGGCCTATGTCTCGGCGATCATCGCCTGGTACCGCATGACCGACGGCGGTGTGAAAGCCGCCGCGTGAAAGCTCGCGGAAGGGGCGCACTCTATCCGGATAACGATTGCCTTGTCGGCCGGTCCGCCGACGAGGCCCTCTCCCCGCCGCGGAGAGGGTTGGAAAGGCGGATACGCAATGCGATAGCCCTGCCGTCCGGAGCGGGTCGTCAGCAAACGAGAAGGGCCGATGCGGTTTTCGGATTTTGATGGTCTGACCTTCGACATGATCGGAACATTGATCGACTTCGAGAGCGGCGCGCCTCCCGACTTTCTCGCGACCAGCCTGCAAGACCTGCTGCGCCAGCTCCTGGCCGAGTTGTCGGCCTGAGTTCGGGAGGTGCTGCCGCCCTGCGCCTCAGGACGCCGCACGGAACTTTGCGGCGTCGCCTGACTTGTCCCGTCGAACTTAGAAGATCGACAGGGGGAGCGCACTTGCTGGCAACGATGAAGCGCCTCGCCTTGACCGCCCTCGGCGCGCTCGGGCTATACGCCGCCGTCGCAAAGCTTCGGCGGACCAAGGCTTCACCCGATGCCAAGCGGCTGCTGGAACACTTGGCGATGCATACCAGCGCGTCCCTCCCGGACCTCTCGTCCCGCCTCAAGCTCACGGCCGAGGACACGCTGCGGCTCCTGACCGAGCTCGAGGCGCGCGGCGCCGTGCAGCTCAGCGGGGACCAAGGGAGCGGTCACGTCCGCATCGCCGCCATCACCAAGGCCGGGCGGGAGCAGCTCGCCTGAGCGGCGCCGGGTTCAAGGTGCGCCGATCTCTGCCTCTCTGAACTCGGGATCATGGAGACCGGCGGCGTCAACCCTGAGGCCGGGCCGGACGCTTCGGCCCGGATTATCCTTAACCCCAAGATGGCGCTCCGGGCGTCTCGCAACATCTTGTAACAAGCGGCGAAATCGAGCTGAAACAGAACCCGGTTAGGACGGCCACGACAAAGGGGACCGCCCGATGAGGTTTTTGCTCGCCCTGTTCGTGTCCGCCCGACCGCCGCGGCCCGTCTTCGCCGAGGAGGTGAATGCCGAACGCGCCATGCGGATTGCCGAGCTCAAGTGGCTCTTGGCGCAGATTGCCGAGGACCGGGAGGCCCCCGCATGGCCGGCCTGATCCTGCCGACCTTGCTCGGCGTCATCGTCCCGCTCGCGGGCGCCTATTGGCTTCTCTCCCACTGAATTGAACAGCACGACAGATGGACACGCCCGCACCCTCGTTCACCCGCGCCCTCTGCGGGTTTCTCGCATCGTTTTCTCTCGCGACGGCCCTGATGGTCGTGCTCGCGGCCTAATTTGATCTGAGCCGATTGCCTTGAACGAAATCAGCTACCTGCTTGGCCTCGACATGGTCAGAGCCGCGCTTTTCACCGCTTTCCTGCTCGCTTCGGCGGCCTGGGTGGCCTCCGTGCTGAAGAGCTGATCGGCCGTCGCCCGAACTGCGGCCGGTTGGGCGCGTTGAGAACCCCCGTCAAAGCATGATGCCGAAAAGTGGACACCACTTTCGGAAGAACATCATGCTCAACCTCTTGGGATCGATCACGTTCATGCGTTTTTGATCGGATGCAATCAAAACGCATCGTGATCTAGCGGTCGTCGCGGAGGGGTGCGGCCGAGCTCACGACGCGCTGGGGCGGCACGGTCTGGCCGTCCGCACCCGGTCTCCGCGCCGCGATCGTCGGCGCCCGCCGGCTCGCCACCGCCGTGCCGCCGAGATCCATGTGCACGACCCCGTCCCTGTAGCTGTCGACGCCGCCGATCTCGGGGCGGCTGCGGAGATAGGTCTTGATCTCGTCGATGCGGCTGCGGTCGGGCCGGAAATCGAGGGCCATGCAGTCCTGGTGCAGCTTTTCGCGGCTGCTGCCCGGAACGTGATTGGCGGTCGTCAGCTGGTGCCCGGCGACGACCGTCACGGCGCCGAAGCGCTCGGTGACATCGGCCAGCACGGCGTTGAGCTTCGGCGAGGGACATTGGGCGCCGGCCGCCGCCGGCGCGTCGCGGCCGGCTGCGGCGGCTTGGGCCATGCCGCCGGGAGAGGGCGGCAGCGCGCTGATGTTGCCGGTGGTCGCCGGCTCGGCCGGGCCGGCCGGCGCGCTCGGCGCCGCCGCGAGCCGCCGCGGCCAAGCCGGAACGACCGACGCCTCGGCCCGCCCATTCGCCAGCACGACATGGGCCGTCGCGGCCGGCAACGGAACGCTTGCGGCCACCGCGATGCGCGCAGCCGGGGCCGCAGACATGCCGGCGGCGAGGCGGGAAGCAGGGCCGGCCCGATCGAGGGCATCGCGGAATTTATCGACGGTCGTCATGGAAGGCCCGTCCTGGCGCGGCTCGTCCGGCGCAACGCACGGTACGGGCGCAGCCCGCCGCGACAACTGGTCCACCGCCGCGAACAGCCCGGTGGCGCTGAGGGCGACGAGGCCGAGCGCGATGGCGAGCGATCGCTCCCGCAACCGGCGGGCCGCCTCCGAGGTCACGGCCGGCGACAGGAGGAGGCGCTTGCGATCCGGCGGCGCTGTGCCGATCGGCGCCGAACCCGCCGCGGCAGCGCCTTCGCGTGGCGGCTTCTGGTAGCTGCTGCCACGCAGCGGACGGCGAACTGGTGTCTGAACTCGGCCGAGATCCGCGGGCGAGTCTTTGGCTTGGGGCTCTGTCATGCTCTCAGTTCGCTCCCCGAGCATGGTCAAAGCTTGGCTGTTTGCGGCGCCGGCTGGGGCATGTTTGTGCCGGCCCGTCACAGGCGTAAGCATTCCGTTAAAGGGCCGGCCGAGGCGTTAACGTTGTCACTCGGCCGGGAGGCGCTTCTCCGGCGGGACGAGGCGACGGACGAGCCCGCCGGCAAGCAGCACGAGCGCCGTCAGGATCAGCGCCGCCATCAGGCCGCGCATGAGCCCAGCCAGGAAGGCGGCATCGAGCGCCGGCATCGGAAACTGCGCCAGCTGCTCGCCGCGCTCGATCATCCAGTGCCAGCCGGTATGCGCCACGAGGGCCGACAGGATGATGATCCCGATCCGCTCCGGCACATGCCGGAAGAACAGCGCGAGGGCGGGCACGAACATGAGCAGGAGAAGCACCTGGCCGATCTCGACGCCGAGATTGAAGGCGAGCAGCGAGGCGACGAGATGGTCGCCGGCGAATTGCAGCTCGTCGCGCAAGACGAAGGAGAAGCCGAAGCCGTGCACGATGCCGAAGGCGAAGGTGATCATCCAGCGGCGCTGGACGGTGGTGCCGATGATATTCTCGATCGCCGTATAGACGATGGTGGCGGCGATCAGCGTCTCCACGAGAGGCGGAAACCAGAGCGCGTCCGGCACGAAGCCGAAGGCGGCGGCGATCAGCGAGATCGAATGCGCCACCGTGAAGGAGGTGGCGAGCAGGATGAGGGACGCGAGGCGCCGGAACGGGATTACGAGGCACAGCAGGAACAGGACGTGGTCGATGCCCTCGAGGATGTGCCAGATGCCCGAGACGAGGAAGCTCAACGCCGCCTGATGCCAGCGCGGATCGAGGCGCACGAGGCCGGGGTCGCCGTGCAGCTCGAAGGCGCGCACGTCCCCGCCCGGCGGCAGGAAACGCAAGGCCGTCGTCACCCGCTGGCCGAAGCGGTCGACGCGCGGATGCACGGCGAAGGCTGAGCCCTCGGAGCGGATCGGATATTCGAGCAGCACGTCGAGAAGCTGCTGGCTCCAGTAGAGGTCGAGCCCGTCCGCGAGGCGCGGGCCGTCGAGATGCGCGCGCGCCGCCTCGTAGGAAACGAAAGAGCGGTCCGACGGCAGCGACACGCGAGCGGCGGCGACCCGCGGCGCCGGCAGCCGACGGTCGTCCTCGTAGACGTCGATATGGTCGATCAGCCAGAGCTTGGCGGCGTCGCGCAAGGCCGCATCAGCGCGCGCCAGGTCGAGGTAGCCGGGGCCGCGGGTCGGCACGTCGACGTCGCGCATGGCGGCCATCGGCACGCGCACGAGGAGCTCGAGCCGCTGCCCGGCCGGCTTGACGAACAGGTTGATCGTCACGTCCGTCGGCACCTCGTGCGCGCCGGCGCCGGGCGCGAAGACGAGCGCGGCGAGACAGGCAAGAGCGGCGATCGCGCCGCTGAAGCCATCGCGATGTCTTGATCGTAGGGGCCGGCGCGGCACGGGACGCATCCGCCGAATTCTGCTGACAAGGGGGATTGTTGCGCGGATACTCCGGACAAGTCCAGCGGTGTCCCGGCAAGCGGTCGGCTGCCCGTCGGTCGCCACCAAGCCTCAACCGGCCGCCGGACGGCAGGGGAGGGTCTGTCATGGGCAAGCTCCATCGGCGCGGCCGCGTCATCTACGGCGCGTCGCTCGCGGCGGCGATCGTCGGCCTCGGCATCGGTCAGGCGCTGCTGCAGACGCGGGCCGTCGCCGATAACGGCGAGGTGCAGGCGCCGCGCTTTGAGGTCGATCCGTTCTGGCCGAAGCCGTTGCCCAACCGCTGGCTGCTCGGCGCCGTGATCGGCGTCTGGGCCGACGAGCAGGACCATGTCTGGATCATCCACCGCAGCTCGGCGACGCTGCACAACAACGAGAAGGGCGCCGAGCTCAACCCGCCGATCGCCGAATGCTGCCGAGGCGCGCCGCCGGTGCTCGTCTTCGATCCGGCCGGCAACCTCGTGCGCTCCTGGGGCGGCCCCGGCGAGGGCTACGAGTGGCCGCAATCGAACCACGGCATCCATGTCGACCACAAAGGCAATGTCTGGATCGGCGGCAACGGCGAGAAGGACGCGCACGCGCTGAAATTCAGCAAGGACGGCAAGTTCCTGCTGCAGGTCGGCGGATTGGGCAAGAACGCCGGCAGCAACGATCCCGACAATTTCGGCCGCGTCGCCAAGATCTGGGTCGATCCGAAGACGAACGAGGCCTACCTCGCCGACGGCTACGGCAACAAGCGCGTAGCGGTGCTCGACGCCGATACCGGCAAGATGAAGCGCTATTGGGGCGCCTACGGCAACAAGCCGGACGATGCCAATCTCGGCCCCTACGATCCAAAGGCTGCGCCCGCGCAGCAGTTCCGCAACCCGGTGCATTGCGTCGAGCGCAGCAATGACGGCCTCGTCTATGTCTGCGACCGCGCCAACAACCGGCTGCAGGTGTTCAATCCGGACGGCAAGTTCGTGAAGGAGGCATTTTATGCCAAGAACACGCTCGCTTCCGGCTCGGTCTGGGACATCGCCTTCTCGCGCGATCCCGAGCAGCGCTACATCCTCATGGCCGACGGCCAGAACTCGAAGGTGCGCGTGGTCCAGCGCGACACGCTCGAGGAACTGACCTCGTTCGGGGACGGCGGCCGCCAGCCCGGCCAGTTCTATGGCGTCCACAGCGTCGCAACGGATTCCAAGGGCAACCTCTACACGACCGACACCTATGAGGGAAAACGCGTGCAGAAATTCGTCGCCAAGGGCGTCGGCGGCGTGCCGCGCATCCAGGGCGTGCTCTGGCCGCGGATGTAAGGGACGAGTTGTCCGCTGGGACGAGCCTCGCCCCGGGCACGTACCGGGGCGTTCGCCATTCCGGCCGTCCCGCTTGACCTTGCCATCGTGGCAACGTCTAGACGATTGCGATGCTGCGTGACGATGCCTGTCCCGATCGAGAGGCCATCGCGAATTGCAGCAAGTTTCGTCGGAGAATTCTTGCAGTGAATACGCCTTGGCACGGGATTCGGCGCGTTGCCGCCGGCATTATGCTGGTAGCTGCCTTCGGCTTGCACGACGTCGCAGAGGCCGGCGGCCAGTCCGCCGGGTCGGCACCCTGCGGATCGGCCGGTGGGGGGCAGCCGATGCAGGCCGATGGGTCCGTTCATCGCCACGGCGACGTTCAGGCCGGCACGCCTGCCGATGCGCACCGGCATGCCGCCGGCGCGGCCCCGTCCAATGCCACGAAGGACTACAAGACGGCGATGGACGCCATGCACGGGCCGATGATGCAGGCGATCGAAGACAGCGACCCGGACGCGGCCTTCGTCAAGGGCATGATCCCGCACCACCAGGGCGCCATCGACATGGCCAGGATCGTCCTGCGACACGGCAAGGACGAGCAGGTGAAGAAATGGGCCGCCGACGTGATTCGCGAGCAGCAACGCGAGATCGACGCGATGGCGAAGTGGCTGGAGGCAAGATGCAAATAGGCGCGCCCCTGCGGGCGGTGGCGACCTAACCGGAAGTCGCCTTTGCGGCGTCAGCGGCGCTCCTCTGGGTCGCTCTGGTAAAATAAGTTCGCCCCGAGGCTGCCGACGTCACACTGCCGACGCGAACCGTGTGCAATACGTCTCCGCGCGAGGGCATGATAGCGAAAGCGGACACCATCGTTCCGACATCATGATCATTCCTCTTCAAT